>CACZOZ010000383.1:0-9721 GCA_902782865.1 uncultured Eubacteriales bacterium | reverse complement strand
GTCACCTGCAGCACCAGATGGGGCAGGATATCCTCCTGGGCCAGGGCGCTGGCGGGATCCACGATCTCCCGGGCGTTCCACACGATGGAACCGGTGATCAGGCCGAAGTCGTAATCCTCCAGGCTGGTGGGGATGGTGGTGTTGAGCACCTGGATGATCTCCAGATGATAGGGATTCTCCGCGATATCGTCCACGGTCACGGTGGTCACATCCACATCCGGGTCGAAGGTGATCCAGCCGATCTTCTGCAGGATCAAAAGGCACCGGGCGGTATTGGACGCGTCATTGGTCACAGCCACGGTCATGCCGTCGGCGACTTCGTCCAGGCTCTTGTGCCTCGCGGAATACAGCCCGGCGGGCACGGTGGGGATGGGGCTGATGCCCACCAGGTGGCCGTCGTTATTGGCGTTGAAGAACGTCTGGATATAGGCGGTGTGCTGCTCCACGTTCACGTCCACATCGCCGGCCTCCAGCATCTTGTCGGCCACCAGAAGGTCACTGGCCTCCACTACTTCCAGGGTGTAGCCCTGTTTTTCAAGGATCGGGATGATGCCGTCCTCGAACAGCTCGGTGTAGGGGCCCTGGGACTTGGAATAACGGATCAGGGTCTTGTCTTCGCCGAGAGCGGCACCGGCCGCGCCCAGCACCAGGGAAAGGACCAGCAGGACGGAAAACAGCTTTTTCATTTTTTTCTCCTCTCATTCTTATATTATGTCCATGTTTATATCCCATCCCCCTTCCGGACGGGGGATCGATACCGCGTCACCTGTGCTGCCTCAGTTTTCCGCTGACGCGGTTCCCGATCAGCTGCAGCAGCTGCACGAACACGATCAGGATCAGTACGGTCAGGATCAGCAGCGGGAAATTGTACCGCTGATACCCGTAAGTCAGCGCCAGGTCGCCCACCCCGCCGCCGCCCACGTACCCCGCCATGGCCGTGGCGCCCAGGAGCCCCACGGTGCCGGTGGTCAGGGCCAGCACGATGGAGGGCAGGGCTTCCGGCAGCAGGAAACGGGTGACGATCTGCCATGTGGCGGCACCCATGGCCTGGGCCGCCTCGATGACGCCCGGGCTCACCTCCAGGAGAGAGTTCTCTATCAGGCGCGCCATGTACGGGCTGATGTAGATCACCAGGGGAACCAGCATGGCGGTGGAGCCGTAGGTCTTTCCCACGATCAGACGCGTCAGGGGGAACACGAATACCAGGGTGATGATGAAGGGCATGGAGCGCACGATATTCACGTACACGTTCACCGCGGCATACACCGCCCGGTTCTGCCTGAGGCCGCCTTTGCGGCACAGCACCAGCAAAAGGGCCAGCATCAGGCCGATCACCGCGCCGATGAGAAGGGCCCAGCCCAGCATGTAGACGGTCTGCCCCAGGCTTTCAAGCAGCTTGGGGAACCTGATGCCGAAGAATTCTTTGAACTGCGCCTGCCAGGATGCTTCCATCAGTCGAACACCATCCTTTCCCTGAGGGCCCCGGCCCCGTCGATCCTTGCCTCCGCCCGGTCGATCAAAGCGTCATCCCCGATCAATTGAAGGATGAACACGCACATCACGCTGCCCTGCATCTCCCGGATCGTCGCGCCCAGGATGTTCACCTCCAGCCCTTGCGTACGGCACAGCTCGGCGATCAGGGGCTCTTTTACGGAATCGCCGATGAACTTGAGCAGCTCCACCCGCTGGTTCCTGGTCTCGGCACGCACCACGGCAGCGAATTTTTCCGGGATCCGGTCGCTGATCACCGTGCGTACGAACCGACGGGTCACCTCTTCCTTCGGGGTGCCGAACACCTCCAGGACGGATCCCTCTTCCACGATCTTTCCGTGCTCCATCACCGCCACTTTATTGCAGATCATCTGGATCACCTGCATCTGGTGGGTGATCAGCAGGATGGTGACCCCCATCTCACGGTTCACCCGCTCGAGCAGACGCAGGATGGATCCGGTGGTCTGGGGATCCAGGGCCGATGTCGCTTCGTCGCATAACAGGATCTGCGGCTTGGTCGCCAGGGCCCGGGCGATGCCCACACGCTGTTTCTGCCCGCCGGACAGCTGGCTGACATAGGCGTTCTCCTTGTCCTCCAATTCCACGAAGCTGAGCACTTCTCTCACCCGCCGGTCGATCTCTCCCCTGGGTGCGCCCGCCAGAAGGAGCGGGACGGACACGTTGTACTTCACGGTCTTCCCTTCCAGAAGGTTGAACTGCTGGAACACCATGCCGATCTTCCGGCGCATCAAAAGGAGTTCCTTCGGGCTCAGCGCGTTCAGGTCCTGCCCCGCCACGGTGACGGTGCCGCTGTCCGCCTTTTCCAGGCCGTTCACCAGCCGCAGCAGGGTGGATTTGCCCGCCCCGGAAAAACCGACGATGCCGTAGATATCGCCTTTTTCCACCCGCAGGCTCACGTTCCTCAGAGCGTGCACCGCCTGCTTCCCGTCCTTATAAGTTTTGACCGCGTGATCGATCCGGATCATGCCTGCGTCCTTTCCCCGCCGGGACGCCGGCAGCGCGGCATCACCGGGGCAATAAAAAAACAGGCCCGCCTGCCGCGCCGCCTGTATGGAGCCGCTGATAAGACCATGCGGCCGCTACAAAGTGAGCGCAGCAAACACACGCATGGAACAACAACACCCGATGGTCTTTCCGGTCACTGCGCCCGCCTCCTTTCGCCTGTTTGAGAGTCATTATACTTTTAATGTCTATAAAGTCAATAGATATTTTGTATTTATCATGTACTGCCGTGAGATCTGGGGTCTCAGTACCGTTTTTTTGATGTGACAAAACTGTGACAGTGCCTGTGGTATCCTTTGCGTGTCACCGGGAAACACATCAAAGAAAACAAACGATGAAAGTTTAAGGAGGATATAAAAATGTTCAGGAAACTGATCGCCGCCGCCCTGATCGTCATGAGCCTTTTCGCCCTGTGCATCCCCGCTTCCATGGCCGAGAGCAAGACCGCCAGGACCATGTATGTGAACACCGCCAACGGCGGGCCCCTCAATGTCCGCACCGCTCCCGTCGACTCGAAGGACAACGTGATCTGCCAGTACAGCTACGGCGACGCCGTTACCGTACGGGGCAGCGCGAAGAACGGCTGGTATGAGATCTCCTGCCCCAGGGCCAAGACCGGTACCGGGTATGTGATGGCCAAGTTCCTCTCCGCCACGAAGATCTCCGATGAAGACATCCAGAAGAAAGAGATCGAGCGCCAGATGAACCACTACCATCCCGTCGCTTCCTTCGTGATCGCGGCCCGTCCCACCAACCCCGCCACCGGCTGGGTGAACTTCCGCTCCGCCCCCGGTACCGGTGCCTCCCGGATCGCCGCCCTCAAGGACGGCCGTCTCCTCACCGTGATCGGCGAGACCCTTGACTGGTACAAGGCCGTCGACTCCGTCACCGGCATGACCGGCTACGTGATGAAAGCCTATGTGGCCAGGGTGTAAGAGCGAGCATCTTTTATCACAAAAAAACTCTCTTTCATCCTCCGGGACCATGCAGGAACTTACTTTTTATGGTATAATCCTTTTTAAGCGCGGCACCCCGATCCCCTGGCAAGGGGCTTCTTGATCCCTCCGGCAAAACCGAATGGCCGGAAGCCCCGAAGCTCAGGGATCGGGAACAGACAAGGAGGGATCCGATTGATCCAGACAGAAAACTTCACCAAGGCGTACGGTGACCGGGAAGTGGTGAAAAACATCTCTTTCACCGCGAAGGACGGGGCCATCACGGGCTTCATCGGCCACAACGGCGCGGGAAAATCCACCACCATCAAGGCGATCACCGGGGTGATCCGGCCTACGAAGGGCACGATCCTGATCAATGGGATCGACGTGGTGAAGGAGCCGCGGAAAGCCAAGGCCCAGTTCGGGTACGTGTCCGACAGCCCCGACCATTTCCTGAGGCTGACCGGCCTGGAGTACCTGAACTTCATGGCGGACGTCTACGACACCCCTTTGGAGGGCCGGGCCGGATTCATCGAAACGAACGCGAAGCGGTTCGGGATCTTCGACGCGCTGGGCAGCCGTATCCTCTCCTACTCCCACGGCATGCGCCAGAAGATCATGATCCTGGGGGCCCTGATCCACGACCCCTGGGTGTGGATCCTGGATGAGCCCCTGACCGGGCTGGACCCGCAGGCAGCCTTCGAGCTCAAAAAGATGATGCGGGAGCACGCTGACAAGGGCAAGACGGTGTTCTTCTCCACTCATGTGCTGGAAGTGGCGGAGAAGCTGTGCGACGAGATCTGCATCATCAAAATGGGAGAACTCCTTTACACCGGCACTCTGGACGACCTGAGAGCGACCCACAAGTCCCAGGCGTCCCTTGAGAACATATTCCTGGAACTGACCGAAACGAATGAGAAGGGAGAAAACCAAAATGCTTAAAGGAACGGACTTCAGCCAGATCATCTTCCTCATCCTGGGCGCCTACTGCATCTTCAGGGGCGTCATGGTGCTCCTCACCGGCAAACTTACCGAAAGGGAGGAAGCGAACCTGAAAGACTTCAGCGAGAAAGGGCTCAAGAGATACAGGCTCCTTTCCGCGGTGATGAACATCGTCGGCGGCGTCGTGGTCATCGGCATCGCTTTGGTGCGGATGCTGGGCCTGATCGAGCCCAACATGTTCAGGATCATCGCTCTGGCCATACTGGCGGTCATGATCCTTGTGTACGTACTGATCCGGAGATCCTGCAAAACGGCAGCGTAAAAAAATGGATCCGAAACTGTCAAAAAGCTTTAAAAAGGTCTTAGGCCTCATCAAAGTCCTGAGGAAATGCAACGGTAAGACAGTGCTGGGCGAAGGCGCCCTGATATCCGCCCGGGCGGCCGGGATCCTGGCGGCCGCGGGTCTCACGATCCTGGCGGGCGGGCTGTTCCTGGGCATGTATCTGCTCGAGCCCGCTGCGGCGTCGTTCATCACGGCCGGCGGACTGGCGCAGACGCTGATGATGATCCTTCTGATCCTGAGCTTCGTGCTGGCGGTCAAGGATATCGTGACGGTGCTCTACACCTCCGATGACCTGGAACTCCTGGTGCCCCTGCCCTATTCCGCGTCCCAGATCGTCCTGGCGAAGCTGGCCGTAGCCTCCCGCTTCCCGGTGATCCTCAGCCTCATATTGATGGGGCCGGCCTGTCTGGGATACGGCATCCGTGCCGGGGCGGGCGCGCCGTACATCATCGGCGCCCTGCTCGCCAGCCTGATGATCCCCGTCACCGGGATCGCGGCCGCCGCGCTGCTGGTGGTGGTCGTATTCCGGGTGTTCGGCGTCCTGCGCAGCCGGGACGTGACCGTGGCCCTGGGCGGCATCTTCACCTTTGGCCTTACCGTCGCCTACATGATCGTGAGCAATTCCCTTCAGCGAAACGGCGCCGGTGAGGAGTCACTCAGCGCGCTGACGAACCTGTCCGCGGCCTTCCCCAACATCTCCTTCCTGATCCGGTTCATGACGGAAGGGAGCGTCACGGCTCTTTTGATCGGCCTGGCGGTACCTCTGGTCACAGGACTGCTGGCCGCCCTCGCTGTCAAAGCCTTCTATTTTGACACCGCCCTCAATATGCTCAGCACCCGCGCCCGGCGCAGGAACGTATCGGCGGATATGATCCGCGGCGGGAGGAAGAGCAGTGCCCTGAAAGCCCTGACCGCCTGTGAATCCAGGAGCGCCCGGCGAAACCCTTCCTATCTGATCTACGGCTTCGTCATGAGCTTTCTCTGGCCGGTGCTCTTCGCGCTCCCCTTCCTGTTCGACAACGGCACTGTCCCGGTGGAGGCTTTCCCCGTGGGCACCGCGCCGGCCGTGGTGCTCCTGACCGTCTTCGCCGTCATGGCGTCCTGTTTCGCCTGCGGGTTCAACATCCTGCCGGGGACCGCGTTCACCCGTGAGGGCGGCACCTTCAGCGCCATCAAAGCCCTGCCCGTCGACATGAGGGATTACGTGAGGAGCAAGCGCGATCACTGCCTGAAGGTCTGCTCCCTGGGGAGCGTCCTGTACGTGGTCATCCTGGGAGCTGTCCTCGCCGCCGCCGGGGCCATCCCCCCCGAAAGCGTCATCGCCATCCCGGCCGCCGCCTTCCTATGCTTCCTGCTGAATGTGATCCTGATCGATCTGATGATCCTGCGGAACTCCAAAGCGCCGCGTTTTGACTGGGACAGCGAGACCGAGTTTTCCAGAAAACTGGGCCTGGTCAACGGCCTGATGGTGTTCACGGGGGTGCTCATGTTCACGGCCGCGTTCATTGCCGTCGCCATGGCACCGGTGCTGGCAGCTCCCGGTATGGGGATCATCATCCCGGCCGCGGCAGCCGGTTTCACGCTCTGTGTGCTGTTTATCGCGTGGAGATTCGACCGGCACGCAGTGGAGACCGCCGCGAAAAACCTGGAACGGTTCGAATGAGCGCGGAGGCCTAAAACGCATGCGCGACAGGACGCTGGACTGGTATCAAAAAAACGCGGAAGCCTATATCGGCCGGACGGAGAACACAGACCTGTCCGGCCTTTACCGCGCTTTCCTGAAACACGTGCCGCCCGGGGGCCGCATCATGGACCTGGGCTGCGGAGCGGGAAGCGCGGCTAAGTATTTCGCGTCGATGGGGCATCCGGTGCTGGCGGCGGACGCCTGCCCCCGGATGTGCGCGCACGCCCGGGAGCGGGCCGGCTGTCCCGTGCGGGTGATGCGCTTTGATGAAATGGACTATGAGGACGCCTTCGACGGCATCTGGGCCTGCGCGTCATTGCTGCACGTCAGGAAAGCCGATCTCCCGGACATATTCCGCCTGATCCGGCGGGCCCTGAAAACAGGCGGTGTCCTCTACGCGTCCTTTAAATACGGGGATGCGGAGAGGGAGAGCGAAGGCAGGGCATACACCGATCTGACGGAGGACGCCCTTCTCCGCCTTATGAACGAAGCGGGGGGCTTTCACAGGATCGCCCTGTGGAGGACCGCAGACGTCCTGCCCGGAAGGGAGAACGAAACATGGGTCAACGCGCTGTTCCGCGCCGTGTGACCGGACAGACCGCGGACCCGCAGAAAGGGGCACTTTATGCTGCCGCAGACCGCGGTATCCTTTCACTGCGAAAACGAAACGCTTCAGCGGGTCTTCGATGAAGCGGAGAAGAAATGCCGCCTGAATCTCAAGCATTTCGGGGCGGATCCGGTGCTGGTGGAGGGCGGCGGCTACGAAAAGATCTGGCTGGAGACCCAGCCCATGGGCGGGGAGATGTACGCTCTGCGGGACCTGGAAGCGGCGAGGAACAACTGCCTCTTGTTCATGCGCCATCAGCGCCGGGACGGCCGGCTGCCCGGGTCCATCCGGTGCGTGGACGGCAAAGCGGTGCCGGAATTCGACAAGTATCAGGGGTTTTGCTTCCCCTTTCCCGCGCTGAACCTGTACTACCTGCTGGGCGAGGACCGGGAATACCTGCTCACGCTGCGGGATGCCCTGCTCCGCTTCGACGAACACCTGCACCGCGCCCGGGACATAAGCGGGAACGGCCTGCTGAGCTCCTTCTGTGTCTACGATACGGGCGAGGACCTGGCCCTGCGCTACGGCGACGCTCCCTGCAGCTGGCCCTGTGAGGAACCGCCGGAAGGGTACAGCGTGGTGCCCATGGCCAGCATGGATGTGACCAGCTGGAGCTACGCCTGCCGGGATACTCTCGCAAAGATCAGCCGCATCCTGAAGGACGGCCGGGCGGAAGAATGGGAAAGAAAGGCGTCTCAGGTCGCGGATGCCCTGCGCCGGGGGCTGTGGGACGAAAGGCGCGGCGCCTTCTATGACCGGGACAAAAACGGAAAAACCGTGGATATCCTGTGCCACAACACGTTGAGGTGCATGTACTTCGCCTCCCTTTCCCCGGCCATGGCGGAGCGCTTCGTCAAAGAGCATCTCACATGCCCGGAGGAGTTTTGGACGCCCTTCCCCCTGCCCAGCGTGGCGGTCTCGGATCCTGAATTCCGCAACGCCCCGGAAAACAACTGGAGCGGCCAGCCGGAGGGCCTCACCTGGCAGCGGGCCATCACGGCCCTGGAAAACTACGGGTATCACGCCCTGGTCACAAAGCTCGGAAAGATACTCACACAGGCCGTCGCCGCGGGCGGATACCGCTTCACCCAGCAGTTCGACCCTTTCACGGGGCGGCCTTCCCTGGTGCACGCCGTCACCCATGAGCCGGTATCGGAGGGCAGCGGCGAGCCCATCCAGGACGCCTACGGTCCCACCATGCTGGCAGCCCTGGAGCACATCGCCCACCGCCTGGGGATCCGTCCCTTTTTGGGGCAGGTGTGGTTCAGCCTGGGCAGCGGAGAGAAATATGATTACGAAGCGGTGTTCTATGACCATCGCTACGGCATCCGCAGCGACGGGAAGCGCGCTCTGATCCGGGTGGACGGGCATGATATCGGCACCCGGCCCTGCGGGCAGCGGATCATGACCGACCGGGACGGACATATCCTCGGGACAGTCCCCATCGAGGATGAGGAAAGGAATGATGTGAATGACTGAGAACGACAGATGCCTGACCTTCGGTCCCCTGCCGGCCTGGTGCGGTCCGCTCAAAGCCGAACTGGATCTCATGGCGGAGAAGCTCAGCGCTCTCGTGGGTCCCTGGGAAGGAACGGATACGGTGTTCTTCCCGGAGGACTTTGGCCTCGTGCCGGGAGAGATGGCCACCCGGGCCATCCAGCGCGCCATCGACACGGCGGCGGCTCACCGGGGCGGTACCGTACGCCTGCGGCGGGGAGATTATCTGACCGGGACGCTGGTCATGCGCTCCGGTGTGCGCCTTGAGATCTGCGCCGGAGCCCGGCTCCTGGCCGCAACGGACCTCAAGGATTATCCCGAGATGCACGCCGGGCGGCTGACGGTGCAGGATACCAGCATGGGGATGCACCAGTCCCTTATTTACGCGGAGGGGTGCGAAAACATCTCCCTGTGCGGCGCGGGCGTGATCGACGGCCGGGGCAGCCCCCGTCATTTCCCCGGCGCGGAAACCGCTCAGGGCACGCCGGGACGTCCCTTCCTGATCCGTATCATCGACTGCCGCGGAGTACACATGAGCGGCCTCACGCTGAAGAACGCCGCCTGCTGGATGCAGAATTACCTGAACTGCGAAAAAGTCCTCCTCGAGGGCCTCACCGTGCGCAACCACGCCAATTACAACAATGACGGCATGGATATCGACGGCTGCCGGGACGTGGTCATCCGGCACTGCCGTGTGTCCAGCGGAGACGACGCCCTGTGCTTCAAAGGCGCGTCCCAAAGGCCCCTGGAGAGGGTGCTGGTGGAGGACTGTGACTTTTACTCCGCCTGCAACGCCGTCAAGGTAGGCACCGACACCCAGGGAGATTTCAGGAACGTGCTGATCCGGCGCTGCCGCATCGGCGGTCTGGCGGAGGATCCCTCCGGCCTGAAGCATCCATGCGCCGACAGCGGCGTATCCCTGGAAACGGTGGACGGGGGCACCCTGGAAAATTTCCTTTTCACCGATCTTTATATCACCCGGGCCTGGAGCCCCTTCTTTTTCCGCCTGGAGGACCGGGGACGGGTCAAGCCCGGCGATCCCCGGCCCCCGATCGGGACACTGCGCCGCGTCCTGATCACCCACATCCGCGGGGATGCCGACGGGCCGCGGGGATCCTACCTGATGGGCATCCCGGAAAAAGCCATGGAAGACATCGCCTTTCAGGACGTGCTTTTGACGCAGTATCCCTGGGAAGGGC
>CACZOZ010000382.1:0-3545 GCA_902782865.1 uncultured Eubacteriales bacterium | reverse complement strand
GTAGTTGCCCATCAGGATGCCGTAGAGCGCCAGGAGCACCGTGGTGTTGGTGGCGATGGCCAGGGCCAGCTTGCAGCCCGCGCCGGCCACCATCAGGCGCTGCATGGGCTTATTCTTCCTGATGATTTCAGCATACTCGGAAAGCTTTACCTTTTCCTGCGCGCCGCCGCCCAGGCCGTAGAACTCCGGCCTGTCTTTTTCCGCGATGCCGATGATGGCCAGGATGGTGAGCAGCACGGACAGGCCGATGCCGATGGGGGTAATAATCCGGTACAGTTCGGGTCTCGCGTAACCGGAGACAACGACTTTGCCCGCCTCATCCAGCAGGTTGAATTTGTTCTTGACCATGGGGATCAAGAACTGCATCACGCCCATGCCCAGCATGGAGCCCACGGTGTTGAAGATGGTGAACAGCGGCCGCTGGTTGGGGTCGTTGGTCAGCACCGTCTGGCCCGCGCGGGTCACGGAGGTCTGGAAGGTGTAGCCGATGACCCAGATGGCGTAGAACAGGATGAACGCCGCGTAGCGCAGCCACATCACGCTCTCCGGGATCAGGGGGGTCACGATGTACAAAAGCACCACGCTCACCGCCATGATCACGCTGCCGATGATCATGAAGGGCCTGAACTTGCCGATCTTCGTGCTGGTGCGGTCCATCAGCGCGCCGATGATGGGATCGGTGATGGCGTCGAACACCCGCATGAAGGTGACCATCAGGGAGGCGAACATGCCCAATTGCAGCACGCTGGAGCCGAACTGGGCCACATAGCTCAGGATCAGTACGAAATACACGTTGGTGGCCCCGTTATTGAGCGGGAACAGGGCCAGCTGGTACATTTTCGCCCGGTTCACCCCGGCGGGCGCGGGCGCGTTCTTGTCAGCCATGGAATAAAACCCCTTTCCTGCCGGAACGGTCATTAGTTCCGTCCCGGCCATGTGATCACTTGGTCCAGTTGGCGCCCTTGTCCCCGGTCTCCTTCAGGCTGTAGGCGGGGTTGGGAGCCTCAACGAGCCTGAACTCGGCCTCGTCGCCGCATCCGCCGGATGTGACCTTCACCTTCGTTACGCTCTCCAGGGGCACCGTGAAGGTGAACACCCGGCTGCCCTTCTTCGTTTCCAGTTTTTTGCCGTTCAGGTACAGCGTCACCTCGTCCCGGTTGGTGTACACCTTCAGGGCGATCTCCTTCTCTGTCCGGTCCCTGAAGCGCTTGGAGCAGATGTGCACGAAGGGATCTTTGCTCCAGTAGGCCTTGTACAGGTAGAAGCTGTCCTTTCTGGTCTTGCGGTCGAAGGTCACCAGGCCCTTGTGGTTCATGCCCGGTTCCCCGCCCTGGTTGCGCGCGTCGGCGGCGAAATCGAACATGTTCCACACGTGGTTGGCCCACATGTAAGGATTGCGCTCAAAGCACCTGAGCAGGTACTCGTGGTACTTCGCCTGGTATTCCTCGGTGTGGTCCCCGCGGCGGGGCCGGGAGGAGTGCAGATTGGGCATGCCCTCGCAGCCGTACTCGGAATAGCCCAGGCACCGGTTGGGGTACACCAGGTGGAAGAAGCGGATCCACAGGTCGTTGAGCCACAGCCCCGGTACGTACCAGCCCAGGTACAGGTTCCAGCTCACCACGTCCGTGATGTGCGCCACCCGGTTGAAGGGGCCGCACATGGCGTAGCAGGCCAGGGTGGTGAACCGGGTCTTGTCCATCTCGTGCACCAGGTCGTTGAGCACCCGGTGGTTGTCCAGCATGTCCGCTTTGTCCTTGGTGGAGATGGTGATCTCATTGGACACGCCCCAGCACACGATGGAGGGATGGTTGTAGTTCTGGATGATCAGTTCCTTCATCTGGCTGATGGTGTTTTCCCGGCCGCCCGGCATATGCTCGGAGATGTAGGGGATCTCCGCCCATACCACCATGCCCCGCTCGTCGCACAGATCATAGAAATACTGATCGTGCTGGTAGTGGGCCAGGCGGATGGTGTTGGCCCCGATCTCGCAGATCAGGTCCATATCCTCCCTGTGCATCTCCTTCGTGAGGGCGTTGCCCACGCCCTTCCTGTCCTGATGGCGGCTCACGCCCCGGAGAGGATAGCTCTTTCCGTTGAGGAAGAAGCCTTCTTTGGGATCGCAGCGGAAGTCCCTCACGCCGAAGCGGGCCGTGATCTCGTCCGTTATCTCGCCGTCCACGGTGAGCGTGGCCGCGGCGGTGTAGAGGTAGGGGCTCTCAAGGCCGTTCCACAGGTGCACGTCGGGGATATCCAGCGTCAGGTCCCTTCCCTCGCCCCGGGCGGCTTCCTTTCCCTCCGCGTCCAGAAGACGCACGGTGACGGTGCCCTCCTCGCAGCTGGTCCAGGTCGTGACACGGACCTCGCCCCGCTTGTAGCCGTCCCTGGGCTTCGCGGTGATCATGATGCCCGGGCCGGCGAAATGGTCCATATCGAAATGTTTCTTGTTCAGTACGATCACATTCACGTCCCGGTAGATGCCGCCGTAGAAGGTGAAATCCGCCTTCTGGGGATATACCCGGTCGTTCACGCTGTTGTCCGCGGTCACGATCAGCTCATTTTTATCCGCTTCCAGCAGCGCCGTGATCTCCTGGCGGAAGGTGGAATACCCGCCGTCGTGATGGATGCAGCGGATGCCGTTGACCGTCACGTCCGCCGTGGCGTTCACGCCCCGGAATTCCAGGTACACGCACTCCGTGTCCGGATCGAACCGGGGCGTATCGAACGCCGTGCGGTATACGCAGGTGCCCCGCCAGTAATCGTTGCCGCCGTCCTGCCCGTCCTGAGCGTTCCAGGTGTGGGGCAGGGTGACCGGGACCTCTTTTTTGTCCGGTCCGGTGAAGAGCCAGCCCTTGTCAAGGGTCTTGATCCGTCTCATGGTGCTGTCCCTCTCATTCTTCCACGATATGCTGGGTCAGGCCGTTGATATAGATGGGGGTCAGTTCCGCTTGTATGAGGGGCCGCGCATAGGCCAGGAACTCCGGCAGCATGTCGGTGCGGGTATCGTTGATCCACTCCACCGGCACCTTCTTTTCCAGGTTGGCCACCTTGTCGATGTCCACCAGCTCGGTGGTGCACTGATAGGGATCATTGGACAGGCGCTTCAGGGCCACCATCTTGGCGGTCTCGCCCTCGAAAGCGGCCTTGGCCGCGGCGCCGCCCACCTGGAACGCCTCGGTGATGTCCGTGCGGCTGGTGAGGTGCCCGGCGCAGCGCTGCAGGATGGACAGCTCCACCGAACGGGTCTTGGTGGGCAGATTGCGGGCCACCAGGTTCGACAGGTACCGGGCGGTGCCCGTCAGATGGATATGGCCGAAAGCGTCCACGCTGCGGGCGTCATCGCTCAACTCGCACACGAAGCGCCCGTCCGGCAGCTTCACGCCCTCGCTGACGGCGATGACCACGCTGGCCCTCTCCTTCTGCATCCTTTCCACCTTGGCCAGGAACCGGTCCGTGTGGAAGGGCAGCTCGGGCAGGCAGATGAGGTCCACGCCCTCGCAGTCGTCGCCCCTGGCGAGGGCGGCGGCGGCGGTGAGCCAGCCCGCGTT
>CACZOZ010000381.1:0-2470 GCA_902782865.1 uncultured Eubacteriales bacterium | reverse complement strand
TTCAAGCGGGCGGTGTTCTGCGCGCCCATGATCGCGCCCCGGCGCATGGGGCTGCCCCTGTGGACGGCCAAAGCCATCTGCCGCACGGCCAAGCTTTGCGGGCAGGGGAAAAAGCGCATGATGTTCGGCAAGCCCTACGCGGGCCCCGAGGATTTCGACACATCCTGCGCCACGGGCCGGGAGCGGTTCGACTGGTATGACGCGGTGAAGCAGGCCCATGAGGAGTACCACAACAACGGCCCCACCTACGGCTGGACCCTGGAGGCCCTGAATGTGACGGAAAGCCTGCTGGCCCCCGGCGCGCCGGAAAAGATCACGATCCCCGTGAAGGTGTACAGCGCTCAGGATGACGGCAGCGTGCTGCCGGAGGAGCAGGCGCTCTTCGCCGGCCGGCTCAAAAACGGCACGCTGGAAAAGGTGCCGGGCTCCCGCCACGAGATCTACCGCTCCACGGACGAGGTGCTCTTCCCCTGGTGGGATGAGATCCTGGAGTTCTTCAAGCGGGAAACTTTAGGCGCTTGAGGCGCCGCGGACATGATGAAAAGGCTCTATCAGAACGCCCCGCGTTTGACCGCGGGGCGTTCTGTCTGGCAGTGTAGCCGGGCGGACTATTCCACCACGCGTATGCTGCCGAAGGGGAAGAGCACGAATCGCACGTGGCCCATGATCATGTCCCGGGTGATGGGGCCCTGGGCGCGGGAGTCGTTGGAGTTGTTCCGGTGATCGCCCATGACGAAATAATATCCCTCCGGGACGGTGTAGGGCCCGAAGTCGCTGTGCTGCCGGTAGTCATCGGTGATGTACGGCTCCTCATAACGGACGGCATTCACATACAGATACCCGTCCTTCAATTCCACGGTGTCCCCGGGAAGGCCCACCACGCGCTTGACGAAATTGGTGTCCCCCCGGTGGGGATAGCGGCAGATCACCACGTCGAACCGTTTCGGATCGCCGCCCACGGTGAAGCGGGGGGCGTTCTCCTTGGCCTCGGCGTCCTGCCAGGGCCAGAAAAGCCAGTTGGATCCGCAGTCGAATTTGGTGGTGAATACGATCTCGCCGTCCTCAAGGGTGTGCTCCATGGACCGGCCGTCCACCCGCACGGGCTGGAAAATGAAGGTGCGGATGGCCATGGCGATGACCACCGCCGAGAGGAGCGTCAGTACCCAGGAGAGGATCTCCCGGCCGAGGGGCTTTTTCTGCTTTTCTTTTTTCATGGAATGAGACCTTCCTTTCATCATATCATCATCAGGGACTGGGCCGCGCCGGCGGCGGGCAGGAGGGCCGTCAGCAGGCCGAAGGACACGGCCACCGCCCACTTAAGGGCCGCGGACCGGTCCGGGAGCCGGGCCGCCGCCAGATCCAGGGCGCTGATCTCACCGGCCCGGCGGAGCACTTTTTCCAGATAGTCATCACGCATCGGTAAGAGACCCCTTTCTGAGCCGGCGGCGGATCCGGTGGAGCCGCACCCGCACCTGCACGGCGGTCATGCCTGTTTCGGCGGCGAGCTGCTTTGAGGTGAGCCCGTCCAGGGCGGAACCCAGAAGCAGGCGCCGGTCCTGTTCGTTGAGGGAAGCCAGGAGGTGGATCCGCTCGAGATGATCCGACCGGGCGATGAATTCCGCCTCCGCGGAGGGCACGGGGATCTCGGGCAGCTCTCCCTGAGGGAGGGGAGACCGTGAGGCGCGGCGCATCTCGTCGACGCACACCCGCCGCACCACCGTGAACAGGTAATTCTCGATGGGCCGGTCCGGATCCAGCCCCGCGCGGGCGGCCCAGATCCGGGCAAAGGCTTCCTGCACCGCGTCCTCCGCCGCCTGGGGCGACCGGAGGATCGCCCGGGCGTATTTTTCCGCCCGCGGCCTGTAAAGCCCGATCAGTGTTTCCAGCGCCTGTGTGTCCCCGGCCCTGACGGCCGCGGCGAGGTTCGTATCCCGGTCCACTGTGGATCCTCCGCCTCCTTACACAGGGATATACGCCTGAAATGCCGGACTGTTACGCCCCGGCGCCGGCGGGAAAAAGAAAATTCGGTGAACGCGCGCCGGGACACCTCCCCATCATACGCCGGAAAGGGCGAAGGAGCAAGGGAAAATGCGCCGGAGGAGCCAAAGGCGCCTCAGGCGCAATGAAGTCGCCCTGGCGGGCTAATGAAGACGCTTCGCTAATGAAGACGCCCAGGCGCCTGCGGCGCAATGAAGCCGCCCAGAGTTCAAGCCAAGGCTTGGTCTGGGCTAATGAAGTCGCTGGGCTAATGAAGAAACTGGATATGGTTTTTCTTTGACCTCATCCGGCCGCGCTTTTTGCGGCCGGATGAGGTTTTTGTTGCAGGCCGCGGCAATACACATCGCAGGAGGCCCGCGTCGATCCACGTCATCCTGACGGTATCCGAACCGGAAGGATCTGTTCTGCAGCAGGCAGGACACCGTGGGAAGGGACGCGGCGACCAGGGGCAAAACGCGGAGTGCACCCATTG
>CACZOZ010000380.1:0-5341 GCA_902782865.1 uncultured Eubacteriales bacterium | reverse complement strand
GGCCACGGGATCGGTGTAAGGCACGAACTGGCTGTTCATATCTTCGAACTGGTTGGTGGCGGCTACCACTGTGAGCTTGTCCCTGGCGTCCTGAGACAGGTTCCGGGTCTCGCCCTTCTGGGCGTCGATCTCGCTCTGGCGGGGATTGGAAGCGCCGTAGACCACCTTCTTGTCCACCTTGTGGGTGAACTCGCAGCCATCGAAGATCTCGTGCACGTTCCTGTTCACGGTGATGCGGTACTCGCCCTCATCCAGCACATAGCACTTCTCGTTCAGGAAGTCATAGGAGGCCATGTCCTCAACGGCGAAGGAGAGTTCGTGATCGGCGGAGGCGCCGGGCTGGATTAGGCCGGTCTTGGCGTAGGCTGCCAGGTTCACGGCGGACTTTTCGATGCCGCCCGGGGTGTACGGCGCGTGGTAATAGACCTGGATCACGTCTTTGCCGGCGGCGCTGCCGGTGTTGGTGACCGTCACGGTCAGCTTGATCCGGCCGTTCTCCACCTTGTGATCCTTGATCTTCTGATCGAAGGTGGTGTAGGAGAGGCCGTATCCGAAGGGGTAGGCCACCGCTTCCTCATAAGTTTTGCCTTTTTCGCCCTCCACGGTGAAGGTACCGCCGTCGGCGTACACGGTCTCATACCAGCGGTAGCCGAAGTAGATGCCTTCCTCGTACTGCAGCACATAGGAGTCCGCCAGGGCGTTGTCCTTGGAAACATTGCCGTACCTGCGGGCGGAGGTGTTGGGGAAGGTGGGGTCGGCGGTGAAGTCCACGGCCCAGGTGTCCACGGTGCGGCCGGAGGGGTTCACCGTGCCCGCGAGGATGCTGGCCAGGGCTTCACAGCCCCGGGATCCGGGGTGGGCGATCCAAAGGATGGCGTCTACCCGGGGATCATCCCGAAGGCAGCCGATCTCCATGATATTGGCGGAGTTGATGATCACGATGACCTTGTCGAAGTTGGCTTCGGCATGGGCCAGAAGTTCTTTTTCCTCCAGGCTCAGCTCCAGCTGGTGCTGGCCCTCTTTGTAGTTGGCGGTCTCCGCGACGGAGGAGGACATGGCCTGGCTGGGATCGTTCACGTCCGCGAGCAGATCGGTGGAAAAGTCCATGCCCTCGCCGCCCTGACGGCCGAACACCACGACGGCCGCGTCCTTGTAATCGGCGTAGGAACTCACGATCTCATCCGTGAAGAAGCTCTGGGGGAACTCGCCGATGTAGTAGGTCTGCTTTTCGGCCCGGTCCATGGCGCCGGCCGGATCGGCCACGGGAACCTTGTCCAGGTTGTCCTGATACAGGCTCAGCACTTTGGGATTGACCGTAAAGCCCGCGGCGGTGAAGGCGTCGGCCATCCTGACGCACTGGTTCTCGTCACCGGCGCCGGATCCCGTGCCGCCGAAGACGGTCTGCACGCCCCTGCGGCCCAGCAGGGTGATGTTTTTCTCCGCCGACACGTCCAGCGGCAGGGCGCCGTTCTCATTCTTCAGCAGAGTGATGCCTTCCTCGGCGGTGCGCCGGGTGATGTCCTTGGCTATCCGGTCGGCATCCTCCGGCGTGGTGGAATCCTGTTCATAATAGGTGGTGTCCCAGTTCTCGGCGCCGGCTTTGGTCTCGATCTTCATCTCGCCGCGGCCGATATAGGCGTCCAGGATACCGGAGAGGGTGGAATTGGCCGCCACGTTCAGCGCGATGGCGATCACGGCCAGCACACAGATGATCGGGATCGTTACACGGCCGATGCCGCGCTTTTTCTTGGGGCTTTTGTTCGCTTGGCTCATGGGGCTCAGCCTCCTTCATCGTTCGTCGGCCTCATCATAGCGAAGGCTTCCGGGAGCTGACAATCGAAATGACCGCAACTGTCATTTTCGCGACTTTAATTGTCGTGTATGGCAAAAAGAGCCGCGAAAAGTACAGTTCCGGTCAAAGCCCTTGAGAATGGATATGAATACTATTATAAAAGTCTCAGCTCCCGTACACCTGACGCTGAGACAGAAAGGATGATCCCCCATGAAAAAGCATTTCTTCAAAAGCCTGACCGCCCTGGCCCTGACGGCCCTGATGGTGTTCTCCCTGACCGCGTGTATGGCGGAGAGCGGGTACACCGCCCCCGAGTATCCGTGGGACTTCGTAAGGAAGCTGCCCAAGAAAGCCGCCAAATACCTGGATGAGGTGGAGCACCACGGCACCGTGGAGCGCCTGACTTACACCACCCATTCCTACGCGCTGGAAGCGGTGGCCGCCGGCAGCTTTGAAAAGGCGGCTGACGACAACGACACCACCCCCGCTGTTGACCGCGAAGCCCTGTGCGGCGATAAGACCGAGTTCCTGATGGAAAAGGAGCTCTACGTTTATCTGCCCTACGGCTATGATCCGGCGAAAAAGTACGACGTGATCTACGCCCTGCACGGCACCGATGCCCATGCCGACTACTGGGTGGGGGAGAGCGCCACCGCGAAGTCCGCCATCAGGATGTACGACTACGTGATCGACAAGGGCGAGTGCGCTCCCTGCATCATCGTGTCTCCCACGTACTATTCCATCCCCGAGGACAAGATGGATCTCTTCCCGGACTACTGGGACGGCGACGCCCTGGCCAATGTGTGGCCCATGTACTTCTGGATGGAGATGCGCGGTGAGATCATCCCGCTGATCGACAGCACCTATTCCACTTATGGGTCCGAGCCGGATGCCCGGGATCACCGCGCCTTCTGCGGCCTGAGCCGCGGCTCCATGACCACCGTCAACTCCATCATGATGCACTGCCTGGATCAGTTTGCTTATTTCGGCGATTTCTCCGGCATCTGGTGCGATTTCGACGCCTTTAAGGCTACGCTGGAGAATGACGAGTACAAGGACCTGGACATCAAGTTCTGGTACAACGGCAACGGCACCACGGACTTCGCTCTGGAGAACCACGAGGCTTTCCGGGACCGCTGCCTCGCCGAGATGCCCGACCGCTTCCGCGACGGCGACAACTACGCCTGGATCTGCTTCAAGGGCGGCTCTCACGCCTACAACTGCTGGCTGCCCCACCTGTACAATTCCATGCTGGTGTTTTTCACCAAATGACCCGTTCGTATCAACATGACTGAAGGAGGTCATCGATTATGAAGAAGATCATTGCTCTGCTGCTCGTCCTGGCCCTTGCCCTGCCCGCCCTGTCCGCTCTGGCGGATGTCTACTCCGATGCCGGCTTCATCAAGAAGATCCCCATGAAGCCCAAGTATACCGAGGAAGTGGAGAACAAGGGCACCGTGGAAAAGATCACCTATACCTGCCGTTCCTACTCTCTGGAAGATCTGAACCCCGGCAAAGAGATCATGGTGGAGAAGGAACTGTATGTCTACCTGCCCTACGGCTACAGCGAGGAAACGGACTATAACGTGATCTACCTGATGCACGGCGGCGGGGAGGACGAGAAGTACTGGCTCTCCGAGGAGCGCATGGGCAAGGGCACCGTGGCCCTGCTGGACAACATCAACTTTAAGGGCGACTGCGAGCCCACCATCATCGTGACCCCCACCACCAACGCGGGCAGGGTCCTCACCGAGGGCGAGTTCACCGGTCTGGGCCATGACGACGGTGTCAAGTGGTACTGGAAGGAACTGCGCGAGGACGTCATCCCGCTGATCGAGACGAAGTACCACACCTTCGCGAACGGGGATGTGTCTGAGGAAAATCTCAGGGCCACCCGTGACCACCGCGCCTTCGCCGGCTTCTCCATGGGCTCCATGACCACCTTCTGCGTCACCATGAACGATCTGGACATCCTGGCCTGGTTTGGCAACTACTCCGGCGCCCTGATCACCGCGGAAGAATATGAAGCGGCCCTGAACAGTGAAGCTTTCAGGGATCTGCCCGTCCGGTTCTGGTATAACGGCAGCGGCAGCGCCGACATGGCCCACGACGAGCATCAGGTGGTGTTCCAGACCGTGACGGCGGACATGCCCGAGCGCTTCACCGACGGTGTGAACTGCTGCTGGGTGGAATTCAAGGGCGGCACCCATGCCTACAACTGCTGGCTGCCCCACCTGTACAACTGCCTGCGGGTGTTCTTCAAGTAAGTTCTGATCTCAGACGCCGCGGCGTGCATGAAAGAGGATCGATCCATTCCGGTCGATCCTCTTTTCTTTGGGGCTGCGCAGCCCGCTCTTGACAGCAGCCGCCGTGTTTTTATATGATGCCCCAAGAAGAACGAACATAAACTTTCGGCCGCGGAGGGATGGACATGGACCTTCAAGAGACCTTCCTGAACGGATACACCTTCGCTTTCTGCGAAAAACGGGACTTCACCAAAGGACAGGGCTGGCGCTGGTCCCTGGAGGAGATGGCCCGCACCACGGGCTGCAACACGGTGATCCTCCCTGTCTGCGCCTGGCAGGATCATCCCTGGTCCACCGCCGTGGATCACGAGTCACCGGATGTACTGTCCCCGGAGGACGTTTCACGCGTGTGCGCCCTCGCCCGGGACCTGGGGCTGAAAGTGATCCTCAAGGCCATGGTCAACTGCCGGGACGGGAGCTGGCGGGCCTATATCCGCTTCTTTGACGATCCCGTGCCCACGGAGGCCCAATGGGGGGACTGGTTCGCGTCCTGGAGCCGGCATGTGTGTCTCACGGCGGATATGGCCCGGGAGAACCGGGCGGATCTGTTCTGCGTCGGGTGCGAGACGGTGGGCGCGGATCACCGGGAGAAGGAATGGCGGGCCCTGATCCGGGAGGTGAGGGCGCGCTACGCCGGCCCGATCACCTATAACTGCGACAAGTATCAGGAGGACAGGCTCACCTGGTGGGACGCAGTGGACGTGATCTCTTCCTCGGGCTACTATCCCGTGGAGGATATCGACAGGGAGCTCGCGCGGATCGAACGGGCGGCGGGAAAGGCGCGGCGGCCCTTCATGTTCATGGAATGCGGATGCCCTTCCCGCGCGGGCAGCCAGCACCGGCCCAATGACTGGCGCTTCGGCGGGGAGACGGACGTGTATGCCCAGCAGGAGTGGTATCAGGCCTTCACGCGGGCCCTTTTGCGCCGTCCCTTCGTGCGCGGCACCGGCTGGTGGGACTGGTCAGCCACCCGGCTGTACCCTGCCGCCTACGGGCCGGACCACAACGGATACTGCACCTACGGTAAGCCTGCCAACGACACGCTGCGCCGTTTTTCCGCCGCTGTGGGGAAATGAGCAAGGATACTTATAAAGACCCCGGCGGGGATCAGACGCGCCCCGCTGGGATCTTTATGATCCGGCTGTTGCCGTGAAGGGTGGTATCATGATCTTCCTTGAGGTCAAGATCGTTTTCGCTTTGCCCAAATCCTGTATCAGCGATGTTTTGAATAAAACACAAACTC
>CACZOZ010000379.1:0-2650 GCA_902782865.1 uncultured Eubacteriales bacterium | reverse complement strand
TTCGGTTACTGCACCGCCCTGACGACGGTCACTGTGGGCGAGGGCGTGAAGGCGATCGGTGACTACGCCTTCGATAACTGCGAAAACCTGAAGTCGGTCACCCTGCCGTCCACCCTGACCTCCATCGGGTTCGGCACTTTCTCGGGCTGCAGCGCCCTGACCGGGATCACTGTGCCGAAAAACGTGAAGACCATCGATTGGTACGCGTTCTCCGGGTGCGCGGTACTGATCAACCTCAGCCTGCCTTCGGGCCTTCAGTCGATCGGCTCACACGCCTTTCAGGGGTGCTATTCGCTCCTGGAGGCCGATCTGCCCTCGGGGCTGACCGGCCTGGGGGACTACGCCTTCAAGGAGTGCGCGAATATCCGTTCCGCCACGATCCCCGGGGGCGTGGGCACCGTGCCCGCCTGCGCATTCGCCGACTGCATCCGGATGACGAAGTGCGTGATCCTGGACGGCGTCACGATGATCGGCGGCTCCGCCTTCGACGGCTGTGACGCCCTCACGGAGCTCTCGATCCCCGCCAGCGTGACGAAGATCGAGTGGAACCCCAAAGCCTTCGCCGGGCAGCTGACGATCCTGGGCGAAACGGGCAGTTACGCGGAGCAATACGCGGGGCTGTACGGGCTCACCTTCAGGGAGAAGGACCCCGTCCTGTTCACCGTCAACGCCGCGGCCTTCCCGGACAAGGCCTTCCGCGCGTATATCACAGCGAATATCGACAAGAACAAGGACGGCGTGCTCCGGGAGAGCGAAGTCGCCGCGGTCACGAAGATCGACCTGTCCAAACTGGGTACCGTCAAGGATCTGACGGGCATCGCCGCCTTCACTGCGCTCAGGACCCTGAACGTGAGCAATAACCAGCTTTCGGGCCTCGACCTGAGCGGCAACACGAATTTGTCCAAGTTCACCTGCAAGGGCAATGTGCGCAAGGCGGCGGTGAAGGGCGGCCGGCTGGACGTGACCACCCTCAGGCTCTCGCCCGCGAAGATGAGCAAGGTGAGCGGCGGGACCCTCAAGGGGAACGTGCTGAGCAAGACCGCTCCCGGAAAAGTGACCTATACCTACGACTGCGGCGGCGGGTTCAAGGCCAGCTTCACCATCGATATGACGGCGTCCCGGGTGGCCATCAAGACCGTAACACTGAAAAAGACCTCCTATCCCTACACCGGCAAGGCCATCGAGCCGGCCCTGACGGTGAAGGCCAAGGCGGGCACCGAGACCGTGACTCTCAAAAAAGGCCAGTACACCGTCACTTACAAGAACAACGTGAAGGCGGGCACCGCCACCGTGACCGTGACCGGCACGGGCTTCTTCAAGGGTACCATCAAAAAGACCTTCACCATCACCAAAGTGAGCCTGTATTCGGCGAAGCTGGCGGTCACGAAAGCCGCGTATACCGGCAAGGCCCTGAAGCCCGACGTGACCGTGAAGGCGAAGGTGAACGGCAAGACCGTGACCCTGACAAAAGGCACGGATTTCACCGTGACCTACAAAAACAACGTGGAGAAGGGCACGGCCACCGTGATCATCAAGGGTAAGGGGAACTTCAAGGGCACCATCACCAAGACGTTCACGATCAAATAAGATATCCGGATACGATCACGCGTTTCATCCGGCTCCCCTTCGGGGGAGCCTTTTTGATGGGCAGAAGCGGTCAAGGATAAAGAGCTTTCGGGAGAAAGATACCGCCTTTGGTATCGCTTCATCCGCCGCGGCGGCACAAGTCTGCGCCGATCGATCGCGCGCCGCTTGACCGGCACTCCCGCATCCATTAAAATACGGACGGAAAGGGGATGAGGGGCCCATGCGTATCCCGGAGAGCTGCGCCAAATGCCTGTACGACCGGCAGAAGAATCGCTGCCCGGACGAGGAATATTTGAAAGAGGTCCGCAGGATCATCGATCAAAGGAGCGAGGATGACGTGTCGCCCCTTCTGGTCTACCGGTTCGATCAGGCCTATGCCCGGCGCTTCGGGAAAGGGGACGGGTACGCCGCCGTGAAGCGCCGGTACAATGATCAGATGCTGGAGATGGAGCCGCGTTTCCGGGAAAGGATCGAAAAGAGCGCCGATCCTGCAAAAACGGCGCTGCTGTACGCCCGGGTGGGCAATTATATCGATTACGGCGCCATGGACACGGTGGATGAAGGCACCTTCTTCGGCCTGTTTGAGGGCGCCGCCCTGCGGGAGAGCGAGGAGGAGATCTACGATCACCTGATGCGGGACTGCGGGGCGGGGAAGACCTTCCTTTTGATCGCGGACAACTGCGGGGAGATCGTGCTGGACAAAATGTTCCTGGAGCAGCTCAAAAAGCGCTTCCCGCGTCTGGATCTTCAAGTGATGGTGCGGGGCGGGGAAGTGCTCAACGACGTGACGGCGGCCGACGCGGCATACACGGGGATGGACCGGATCGCGAAGATCCTGACCAACGGCGCCGCCGTGGCCGGCACGGTGTATACGATGCTGCCGGAGGAGTCCCGGGCCGCTCTGGACGGGGCGGATGTGGTGCTGGCCAAAGGCCAGGGCAATTATGAGTCCCTTTCAGGGCAGGGGAGGCACATCTATTATTCCTTCCTGTGCAAGTGCGACCTGTTCATGAAGCGGTTCAACGTGCCGAAGCTCACGGGCATGCTGGCGGAGCAGGGGCGG
>CACZOZ010000378.1:0-2922 GCA_902782865.1 uncultured Eubacteriales bacterium | reverse complement strand
GTATGTGCTTCTGTTCTTCATCAGCGGCCTCGCCATCAGCCGGCTGGAGAGCCTGCCGCTGGTGGCCTGCCTGTTCGAGACGGCCTCTGCGGTGGGCACGGTGGGGCTCACCCTGGGGATCACGCCCGGGCTGGGAGCCGTTTCCCGGTGCATCCTGATGGTACTGATGTTTTTCGGCAGAGTGGGCGGGCTCACACTGATCTACGCGGCGCAGTCCGTGAAGTCGGCCTCCCGCGGCACATTGCCGGTGGAAAAGATCACAGTGGGTTAATGGAGGTATAGAACGTGAGATCTGTTCTTTTGATCGGCCTGGGGCTGTTCGGCCAGAAGATCGCCCTGGAGCTCAACAAGCTCAATCACGAGGTCATGGCTGTCGACACGGACGAGGAGAAGGTCAACAGGGTGCTGCCCTATGTGACGGACGCTCAGATCGGGGACACTACCGACGAGAACTTCTTAAGATCCCTGGGGGTCAGCGACTATGACGTCTGCTTCGTCACCATCGGCGACGATTTCCAGAGCTCGCTGGAGACCACGTCCCTCCTCAAGGACCTGGGCGCCAGGCGGGTGGTGGCCCGGGCCTCCGACGACGTGCACAGGAAGTTCCTGCTCCGGAATGGCGCGGACGAAGTCGTCTACCCGGAGGGCCAGCTGGCGGCCTGGACAGTCATGCGTTACACCTCGGAGCACGTGAAGGACTTTATCGACCTGGACGGCGAGTACGACATCTACGAGATCCAGGTGCCGGAGGAGTGGAACGGGAAGACCGTGGGCGGCCTGGATATCCGTAAAAAGTACAACCTGAACCTCCTGGCCGTGCGCGAGGACGGCAAGCCCAGCCTGGGCGTGTCCAGCGATACGCTGCTCCTGAACGGGCAGACCATTTTCGTGCTGGGCAAATGGAAGGATATCCAGAAGTGCTTCAAGGTTTGACGTCACGCAAAGGAGGCGCGCTGTGAGGCTGGACGGCTTTGGGCTTTTGGTCAGCGATATGGGGACCATGATCCGGTTCTACCGGGACGTGCTGGGCTTTGAGATCAGGGAGGCCGAGGACGCCGATAACGTCTATCTCATCAAGGACGGCACCCTGTTCCTTCTCTACGGGAGGAAGGACTTCGAAAAGATGACTTCCCGGCGCTATGAGTATGTGAAGGGCCTGAACGGGCACTTTGAGATCGCCCTGTATGTGGACACCTTCGACGAGGTGGACCGGGCGTTTGAAAAGGCGGTGGAAAAGGGCGCGAAGCCTGTGCTGGCGCCGGAGACCGAGCCCTGGGGGCAGAGGACCTGCTATATCGCGGATCCGGAAGGGAACCTGATCGAGATCGGCTCGTGGAACAGGCCCTTTGCGAGATGAGCCGGGCGGCGGGGCATCCCGGGGCCCGACGCGAAACAGGATCATACAAAAGGAGGCGGGTCTTCCCGTCTCCTTTTGTATCGGATGAACTGTTCCCGCGGGTTTGATATCCCCGGCGGTTTTGTGGTATGATACCGCCTGTCGGATCAAAAGCCGGGGGAGGATGGATGCGATGCGGGACAGCGGCACGATGAGCAGGTATGAAAAGATGACCGGGCAGCCCGTCGTCAGGCTGATCGCCGCCCTCTCGGTCCCCACCATACTGAGCATGCTGGTCTCCAGCATCTACAACCTGGTGGATACCGCCTTCGTGGGGCGGCTGGGCACCAGCCAGAGTGCCGCCATCGGCGTGGTCTTCGGCTTCATGGCGCTCATCCAGGCCGTGGGCTTCATGTTCGGCATGGGCTCTGGCAGCATCTCCGCCAGGCTCCTGGGGGCCCGGGATCCCGAGGCCGCGTCCCGGGTCGCTTCCACGGGCATCCTGTGCTCCTTCGGTACGGGCGTCATGATCTCCGCCGCCGCCGCGGTCTTCATGGATCCCATCGTCCGCCTGCTGGGCAGCACCCCCACCATCGCGCCCTACGCGAAGCAGTATCTCACCTATATCCTGATCGCGGCTCCCGCCATGACCGGCAGCTACACGCTGAACAATCTCCTGCGGTTTGAGGGGAAGGCGTCCCTGGGGATGGTGGGCATGATGACCGGCGCGGTCCTGAACATCGCCCTGGATCCGGTCCTGATGTTCGCGCTGGATATGGGCATCGCCGGCGCCGCCGCCGCCACCGCCTTCAGCCAGGTGGTGTCCTTCACGATCCTGCTGAGCATGTATCTCAGGGGGAAGACCGCCGTCAGGATCTCCCTGAA
Organism: uncultured Eubacteriales bacterium; assembly: GCA_902782865.1. GTDB lineage: Bacteria > Bacillota > Clostridia > Christensenellales > Aristaeellaceae > RUG756. The sequence continues at coordinate 701 of CACZOZ010000378.1, read as the reverse complement.
GAAGGCGGACCTAAAGCCCCGGATGGTGGGCGACATCATGACCACCGGCCTTCCGAGCCTGCTCCGCCAGGTGCTCAACAGCCTGGCCACCATCCTGCTCAACAGCAGCGCCGGGCCCTACGGGGACGAGGCGGTGGCGGCCATGAGCATCGTGTCCAGGGTGTCCTTCTTCGTGTTCGCCCTGGCGCTGGGGATCGGGCAGGGCTTCCAGCCCGTGGCCGCCTTCAATTACGGCGCGAAAAAATACGCGCGTCTGCGCAGGGCGTTCTGGGTGACGGTGGTCATGGCCGAGACCATCCTGGCCGTCACGGCCCTTGCGGGGTCCCTGATCTCGGACCACCTGATCGCCCTGTTCCGGGACGATCCGCAGGTGATCGTGATCGGCACCCGGGCGCTGAGGCTGCAGTTCTTCACGCTGCTCTTCCTGCCCTTCACCATGGCCGCGGAGATGCTCTACCAGAGCACGGGGCACCGGGCGGGGGCGTCGCTGATGAGCGCGGCCCGCAGCGGGTTGTTCTTTATCCCCGCGCTGCTGATACTGTCCCGGGTCCGCGGCCTGGCCGGCATCCAGGAGGCCCAGCCCCTGGCCTATGTGCTGGCGTTCCCCCTGTCGCTGTACTTTGTGCTGCGCTTCCTTCGCCGCATCCCGGCGGAGGATCAGGCGTGAGCCTTTCTCCTTAGCTGGGTATCCATAAAACAGT
>CACZOZ010000377.1:0-2814 GCA_902782865.1 uncultured Eubacteriales bacterium | reverse complement strand
GGAAGTTCACCTATCTGTGGGCGGGGCAGAAGATCTGCGATAAGTGCTATAAGGCGAAAAAGCCCGGGGCGTTCTGCGCGCAGTGCGGCCGGGAGGGCCCGCTGTACCTGTGGGCGGGAAAAAGGTACTGCTCCGCCTGCTACCGCGCGGTATCCGAGCAGGGGCTGTGCAGCATGTGCATGAAGCCCCTGGACGAAAGCACCGGGACGCGGTGGAAAGTGCTGACGGGATACGACGGGAAAAACAAAACATTCGCGCTGTGCGGCGACTGCGCCGCCGCCGTGGAGGAGCGGAACATCCGCACCGAACATGCCTTAAGAACAACGCCGGAATACAAGCTGCACTACAACGCGCGCAAAGTCCCGCCGGAGCCCTGCGGGATCTGCGGAAAGATGACCCTGACCGACGTGATGAAGACCATCGGCCTCCCGGGCCGCGAAAGGAAAGTGTGCCCGAAGTGCGCGGACACGTTCTTCACCCGCGACGGGAAGGGATACCGGCATGAATTTGCGCCGATCCTGTTCAACGGGGCGGACGTGATCCCCGTCACGAAGGCGATCACCGCCCGGTCCCTGGTGGAGACCGCGCCCTGGTCCCGGGACACGGTGATCCCGATCACGGAGGACACCCTCACCGTGCGTGTCATCGAGGGCGGCGAGACTGTGCGCGAATATGAGATCGAGCCCGGTGACGATCGGCCGAACAAGGGACAGTATCTCCACCTGCGCGCCGGGATCGGGCACGTGAAAGAGCCATACGTCGCCAATGTCCTGACGCTCAGCGGCTATATCGCCCCCGCGGCCGACGAAGTTCCCGATCCGTGGATGCCGCAGATCCGCATGGAGGCCTACATCTCCGGAAGCGGGCGGGACAGCTTCCTCGCCCGCCTGTATAAGGGATCACTGCCCGAAGTGAAAGGGCTGGTATACCGCGGCGAGCCCGCTCCGGAGAAAAAAACACTGGTGGGCTGGTGCCCGGAGTGCCTAAAGTCCTTCACCTTCACCGCGTGCCCGCGGAGACCCGCGATCTCGCATGTGATGTATTCCGAGGACGGGGACGACCTGATATTCCTGACGGCGGTCGGCAAGCTCCCCGTCGAGGTCGTCAGATACGGGCTGTTCATGTGGAACGGAAAAAAGTACAGCGTGAACTATCCCTTCCGCTGCCCCAGGTGCGGCGCGCCCTATGTGGATCACACAGAGAGCGGACTGCTCGGCGGCAGGGAAATGGCGGGGTGCCTGCTGCCGGGGCATACTCCCGGGATGGTGGACCTGACGCAGGAGGGGCTGCGCTTCGTCTTCAACAAGGAAGACGGGGTCATCGAGATCGGGCCGGAGGAAGACTTGATCGATCCCGAGGGTCGAAAAGTTCGATAGCGCTCAAGAGCGAAAGCGGCTCTTAAAGATATTGACTCCGCGGGCGGCATGATATATCCTTAACACCGGACACCGCGGACGGCGCGGCGCGCGCCCGGCGGGAAGATTCCGCCGCGATTTACGGGCTGAGGGATCGGCCCTTTCCAAAGAGGACATACATGAGTATCCTGGTACTGTTCAGCCTGATCGTGAAGAGCTTCGGAGCCGTGCTGGAGATCGGCTCCCAGGCGCTGATATCCCGGATGTGGAGCGTGGAGACCTACGGCACCTACGCCTTCTTCATCTCCATCGCCGACGGGATCTACTCCCTGCTGTTTTCAGGCATCGTCAAGTTCAACAACTACTACATCCCCCAGAGGAAGGACATCGGCCCCTTCAGGCGCAAATACTACCTGTGGTACGCCCTGCCCCTGTGCGCGGCCGGCGTCGCGGTGAGCCTGTTCAACCGGGACGTGATGAGCCTGTGCGCCTTCGGGGTGGGTTTTTCCTGCCTGTGCGCCATGGACTTCAGCTCCAGGATGATGAGCTTCGGCCGGTTCAGGCCCGCGCTGATCGGCGAGTACTGCGTGGGCAGGTCCTTCGTGATCATCGCTATCCTGATCTTTGCCTTCACCGGCGTGAAGCAGATATGGGTGCTGTATGTGATCTACGGCCTGCAGTTCATCGCCGCGCTGGCCTTCTATAAGATCGCCGCGGGAAAGAAGGCCTTCCCCGCCCTCACGAAGGCGCCGGACAATGACACGCTGCCAAAATACGTGATCTTCCAGACCTCCGAGATCGCCCACACCATCATCATGCAGACCTCCGTGATCGTGCAGTACCTGTTCGGCGGGGCGTTCCAGACCGCGCTGATCAGCATCGTGCTGATCGTGAGGAAGTTCATCAATTTCATCTCGGGCCCCACATCGAAACTGTATCAGCCCGAGTTTGCCAAGAAGTACGCGGCCGGCGACAAAAAGGGCCTGGCCAGGGTGTACGCCCAGATCACCCGGATCCAGATGTGCGTGATGATGCCCATGTTCACGATGCTGGTGATGCGGCCGGAGCTGGTGCTGAAGGTATTCAATCCCAAGCTGATGCCCTATGCCTGGCTGGTGCAGGTGACATCCTTCGTGTTCCTGAGCATGATCACCTTCGGGCCCACCTACAGCTTCCTGCCCATGACGGGCAACGAGAAGATCGACTCCTTCGTGAACTGGACCAGCGTGATGATCATGTACCTGACCATGTTCCTGTTCAGGGAGGATCAGTATTTCGTGGTGATCGGCTTCTGCACCCAGATCATCTACATGAATTTCTTCAAGCTGATCATCTACATGCGGTATATGAGATGCCTGCCCATGCCGGTGAAGGATTACGTGAAGACCGGGCTGATCTTCGCCGCGGCCTGCGCCGCCATCCATTTCCTGCCCACCAGGCTCTACATCGCCCTGATCGT
>CACZOZ010000376.1:0-3794 GCA_902782865.1 uncultured Eubacteriales bacterium | reverse complement strand
TTCTGTAGAAATTCAGCCGGGGCTGGATTTCGTGAAAATCACCGGAAGGCCGCCGGTTCACGGTCTGGGCCGGCGCGGGACGGGAAATATCAGAAAATTCCTTAAAATGTAATAAAATTGTCCAAGCTCGGCGGCAAAAAAAATGCCCCGGGGCCTTGCGTGGTTTGACATTTTGTTATAGAATGTTAGGAACCAGGGTTTTCGGGAGGTTGTATGCCGGTTCGGGTGGCTCAGCATTCAGGCTATTGCGCGGGAGTGCGCAGGGCGATGGATCAGGCTCTGGCGGCGGCGGAACAGGCGAAGGCCGAAGGGCTGAAAGCTTATTCCCTGGGCAGCCTCATCCACAATCCCCTGGCGATGGGCCGGCTGGAAGAAGCCGGCATCACGGCGGTCAGGAGCCTGGAGGAAGTGCCCGAGGGCCAGGTGGTCATCTTAAGGAGCCACGGTGTGGCGCCGGAAGTGTTCGAGCGCTGCGCCGGGCGCGGCCTCAAGGCGGTGGACTGCACCTGCGAGTACGTCAAGGCCCTGCACGAGCGCGTCAGGCAGGCGGCCCGGGAAGGGATCAGCGTGATCCTCGTGGGGGAGCGGCACCATCCCGAGGTGACGGCCACGGCGGCCTGGTACCGGCCGGAGGGGGATGCCTCCCGGTGCGTGGTGGTGGAAAACGCGGCGGAGGCCGATGCTCTGCCCCCCATGGACAGGGCCCTGGTGGTGAGCCAGACCACCTTTCCCGAAAAGGAATGGGATGAGGTGCTTTCCGCGCTCAGGCCGAAGGTCCGCGACATGGCCGTGAGGAAGACGATCTGCAACGCCACGGCGAAAAGGCTGGAGGAAGCCGAGAACATCGCCGGCAGCAGCGACTGCGTGATCGTCATCGGGGGGCTGGAGAGCGCCAATACCCGAAGGCTGTACGAGGCGTGCCTCAAAAAGTGCCCCCGTACCTGTTTGGTGGAACGTGAGGCGGATATTCCGCAGCACTTTTATGATATCCACAAAGATTTTATCGGTGTGACCGCCGGGGCATCCACCCCGGACTGGTTGCTCAAGGAGGTTGTAGCACACATGGATGAGTTGGAAAAGAATGTCCCCGTGGAAGAGAATGCCCCTGTTGTTGAAGAAGTCGCTCCTGTAGCAGACGCCCCTGCGGACGAAGCGGCACCCGTTCAGGAAGGGCAGCCTGCCGAAGAAGTGAGTGAGGAGGAACAGGGCAATCGGGATTTCCTGGCGGATCTTGACAAGTCCCTGGTGCGCATCCGCAACGGTCAGACCCTCATGGGCAAGGTCGAGCAGGTCACTGACGACGAGATCGGCGTGAACATCGGTTACAAGTCCGACGGGATCCTCAAGAAGGAAGACATGGTGGACAAGGACGTCAAGGTCGGCGACGAGATCGAGGTCGAGGTCGTCAAGGTCAATGACGGCGAAGGCAACGTGCTCCTGTCCCAGCGCAATATCATCAACCGCAAGGTGTGGGACGCCCTGATGGAAAAATACGAGAAGGGCGAATACATCGAGGCCGTGGGCAAGGAAGCCGTCAAGGGCGGCCTGATCGCTCTGGTCGACGGTGTGCGCGCTTTCGTGCCCGCTTCCCGCCTGGCGCTGAACTATGTGGATAAGATCGCTCAGTTCGTGGGCCAGCCCATGAAGCTGAAGATCATCGACGTGGACACCCAGAAGAAGCGCATCGTCGCCAGCCGCAAGGATGTCCTCATCGAGGAAAAAGCCGCCCAGAAGGCGGAAGCCTGGGAGCGCCTGGAAGAGGGCGCCGTGGTCAAGGGCATCGTTCGCCGCTTCGCCTCCTTCGGCGCGTTCGTCGATCTGGGCGGCGTGGACGGCCTGATCCACGTGACCGACCTGAGCTGGAGCCGTGTGAACCAGCCCGGCGACATCCTCAAGATCAACCAGGAAGTGGACGTGAAGATCCTGTCCCTGGACCGTGAAAAGGAGCGCATCCAGCTGGGTTACAAGCAGCTGCAGCCCCGTCCCTGGGACAACGTGGAAGAGAAGTACCCCGTGGGCTGCGTCCTGGAGCGCCCCGTGGTCCGCATCAGGGAATTCGGCGCCTTCATCGAGCTGGAGCCCGGTGTTGACGGCCTCGTGCATATCTCCCAGTGCGCCCAGACCCGCATCGGCAAGGTGGAGGAAGTCCTCTCCGTGGGCCAGATCGTCCGGGTCAAGGTGCTCAACGTGGATCCCGAAGCCAAGCGCATCAGCCTGAGCATCCGCGCCGTGCTGGATGACGAGGCCGCCGCCATGGCCGAAATGCCCGTGGAAGAGTACGTCGACGCTCCCGCGGAGGATCAGGAATAATCCTTACGAAGTCACGACAGGGCACCGTGCTTTTTGAGCGCGGTGCTCTTCTTTGATGAAAGGCGGACGATATCTATGCGTTTTACGGCGCGTCTCACATCCCTGATGTGCGTGCTTTTCCTGCTGCTGCCCCTGTTTGGCGCCGGGGCGGAGGAGATCGAAGCCCGGGACCTGAGGGAGGACTGCAAATACACCACCAGCGGCGGCAAGTTCAAGATCACCCGGCTCTACGACGGGAGATACAACACCACCTGGAAGTCCTATCAGCAGCGCCATCCCTTCATCGAGGTGAAGGCGCCCGCGGGCGAAAAGATCTATGGCGTTTACCTGTGCTTCGGCGAGGATGTGCGTCCCTTCGAGATCAGGGACGCCGCGGGGGACACGGTCTATACCTCCGAAAGCCTGTACGCGCACCAGTACGTGCCGCTCGATGGCACGGAGGAGATCACCATCCGCCTCACCGAGGACCGGCAGCGCGTCCTGGAGGTGAGCGAAATCCACGTGTTCACCCAGGGTACCGTGCCCGACTGGGTACAGCAGTGGCAGCCCACTTTGGAAAAGGCGGACCTGATGGTGCTGGTGGCCCATCCGGACGATGAGATCCTCTTCTTCGGCGGCGCCATCCCCCGCTACGCAGCGGAGGAAAAGAAGGCCGTGATCGTGGCCACCATGACCTGCGGCACCTACGAGCGGCGCAGCGAACTGCTGGACGGGCTGTGGTATGCCGGGATCCGGAATTACCCCGTGCTGGGGGATTTCTGGGACAAGTACTCCAAGAATATCGACACGGCCTATAAAAACTGGGGCAAAAGCAAGGTGGACAAATACATCGTGTCCCTCTTGAGGACTTACCGGCCGGAGGTGGTGCTGACCCACGACTCGAACGGCGAGTACGGGCACGGCGCCCACAAGATCTGCGCCGACGCGGCGAGGCGCTGTTTCGACCGGGCGGCGGACCCGGACTATGCCCCCGAGACCGGTGAAGCGTGGCAGGTGAAGAAACTGTACCTGCACCTGTACCGGGAGGGGCAGATCGAGATGGACTGGGATCAGCCCCTTGAGGCCTTCGGCGGCATGACGGGCTTCGAGGTGGCGCAGGAAATGTACCGCCATCACATCTCGCAGCAGGACAAGGGCCAGAAGGTCAACGGGAAGTTCCAGGTCTTCGTGGTGGAGCCCCGGGACAGCGCTTACTCCTGCTACCGCTTCGGGTTGGTAAAGTCCGTGGTGGGGGAGGATGTGGAAAAGAACGACTTTTTCGAGAACGTGCCGTGAGAAAACTGATCGGGATCCTGGAAGATTATGAGCCGGTGAACGCCCAGGAGGAGAAGGATAAAACGGCCATGCTCCGCCTGTGCGGTGAGCCCCGCATCCTGTTCAGGGACTGTCTCCACGCTCATTTCACCGCCTCCGCCTGGGTGACGGACCCAAAAGGGGAGCGTTTCCTGATGGCGTGGCACAACATCTACCGCGCCTGGGCCTGG
>CACZOZ010000375.1:0-27918 GCA_902782865.1 uncultured Eubacteriales bacterium | reverse complement strand
TTTGAGCGATACCACCCTCAAGTACACCGGCAAGGCCCTGAAGCCCAAGGTGACGGTGACCGTCAAGGTGGGCACGAAGACCGTGACATTGACCCAGGGCACGGACTTCACCGTGAAGTACTTGAACAACAAGAAGCCCGGCACCGCCACGGTGACCGTCACCGGCAAGGGCAACTTCACCGGGACTGTCAAACTGACTTTCGATATCGTGAAAAAGTGACGAATGATCATATCCCGCATGAGGGGGACCGCTCCGGCGGTCCCCTTCATCTGCGTGGAACCGGACGTTTCTTTCGCGGTCTTCGGAAAATACCGGGCATAACGGGAACATTTTTAAGGATCGGCGAAAAATAGTACGAGTTCAGACTATCCAGGGCCGTCTCATCATGGGGCGGCTCATCCTTTATGACTCGGGAACGGTGGGGAAGACGGTCCCGTGCCGGCTCTGCCTGCAGAAAAAGAAACGCCCGACAACAAAGTGATATCCGATGCCCGGAAACCGCATTATCACACGGTTTTCAGCCCCGGAGACCTCAAAAATATCAAAAAAAATTTCAAAAAAGAGGCTCAAACCGCTTGCATTTTTCCGGGGGTGCTATTATAATTGGGCTGTTGTCTGTTTATGGGTTGAAGCGGTAAGTTGCTGTTCCGGCCAGAACAGGTAATTACCGTGGACCAGATGGGGCATGATCCCATCGACGGACTCGAACGGCCGAAACGGCCGGGACGCCGGACCGACGAAAGCGGACAGCCTGCCTGCGTAGGGCGCGCTTTCTTAAGGAACTCCCACCGGGCGTCAAGAGTACGAAATCAAGGAGGAAAAAACATGGCCAGCCAGAAGATCCGTATCAAGCTCAAAGCGTACGAGCACAACCTCATCGACCAGAGCGCGGAGCGTATCGTTGAGACCGCGAAGCGCACAGGCGCCAGGGTTTCCGGGCCCATCCCGCTGCCCACCGAGAAGGAAATCGTCACGATCCTCCGCGCGCCGCACAAGTATAAGGACAGCCGTGAACAGTTCGAGCGCCGTACCCACAAGCGGCTCATCGACGTCCACAATCCCAACCCCCGCACGGTGGATGCCATGATGAAGCTGGATCTGCCCGCCGGCGTCGAGATCGAGCTGAAGCTGTAAGGCAGGAGGACAGATGATATGAAGAACGGTATTATTGGTAAGAAACTGGGCATGACCCAGATCTTTATGCCCGATGGCACTCTGGTCCCGGTCACTGTTATCCAGGCCGGCCCCTGCACCGTGGTGCAGAAGAAGACCATCGAGAAGGACGGCTACGAGGCCGTGCAGCTGGGCTTTGACGAACTGCCCGAGAAGCGCGCCGAGAAGCTGCTCAACAAGCCCGAGAAGGGCCACCTGGCCAAGGCCGGTGTCAAGCCTGTCCGGGTACTGCGCGAGTTCCGTCTGGACGACACCGCTTCCCTGGAAGTGGGTCAGGTCGTCAAGGCTGACGTTTTCACCGCGGGCGATAAGGTGGACATCACCGGCACCTCCAAGGGCCACGGCTTCACCGGCGCGATCTACCGCTGGAACCACCACACCGGCCCCATGGCCCATGGCTCCAAGTATCACCGCGGCGTTGGCTCTATGAGCGCCAACACCTACCCCGGCCACGTCTTCAAGAACAAGAAGATGTCCGGCCATTACGGCGTCGAGCGTGTCACCATCCAGAACTTGTCCGTCGTCCAGGTGGATGCTGAGCGTTCCCTGCTGCTGGTGCGCGGAGCGGTGCCCGGCCCCAACAAGGGCGTGCTGCTCATCAAGAGCACCTGCAAGGCTTGACAAGGAGGATTTGAGATATGCCAATGATTAATGTCGTGGATATGCACGGTAAGGTAGTAGGCACCATGGACCTGAACGAAGACATCTTCGGGGTCGAGATCAACGTGCCGGCGATGCATCTGGTCGTGCGGTCCTATCTGGCGGCTCAGCGCCAGGGCACCCAGAGCGCCCTGACCCGCGGCGAAGTCCGCGGAGGCGGCCGGAAGATCTATCGTCAGAAGGGCACCGGCAACGCCAGGCATCATGGCAACCGTGCTCCCCAGTTCCGTCACGGCGGCGTGGTGTTCGCGCCCAAGCCCCGCGATTATGTCATCAAGGTCCCCAAGAAAGTCCGCCGTCTGGCGATGAAGAGCGCTTTCACCTCCCAGCTGGAGAACATCATCGTGGTCGACAAGATCGCCCTGGCCGAAGCCAAGACCAAGCTGGTCGCCGCGATGCTCAAGGAACTGGGCGTTGAGAAGAAGGCCCTCCTGGTGCTCCCCGAGAAGGAAGACAAGGTGGTCCGGGCTTCCAAGAACATCCCCACCGTGAAGGACGCGTACGTGAACACCCTGAATGTGTACGACCTTCTGAACGCGGATAAGATCGTTATCGAAAAGAGCGCCATGGAGAAGATCCAGGAGGTGTACGCATGAAAGATCCCCATGATATCATCCTGCGCCCCGTCCTGACTGAAAAGGGCTACGAGGGAATCGCGGATAAGCGGTATGTGTTCCAGGTCGCGCTGGACGCGAACAAGATCGAGATCAAACGGGCCTTGGAAAAGGTGTTCCCCGGGATCAAGGTCAAGTCGGTCAACACGCTGCGCACGATCGGCAAGATCAAGCGCCAGGGCGTCCATTCCGGCAGGACTCCGGAGATCAAAAAGGCCTATGTGAAACTGACTGAAGATTCCAAGCCCATCGAGTTCTTCGAGGGTATGGCGTAAGGGGGTAAATAAAGATGGCTATTCGGAATTATAAGCCCACGTCGCCTGCCCGCCGGTTCATGTCCGTGCTCACCTTTGACGAGATCACCAAGAAGGCGCCCGAAAAGAGCCTGATCGAGATCCTCAAGAAGCATTCCGGCCGCAACAAGCAGGGCAAGATCACCGTGCGGCACCAGGGCGGCGGCAGCAAGCGCAAGTATCGCATCATCGACTTCAAGCGGGACAAGAAAGACATCCCCGCCAAGGTCATCGCTGTGGAATATGATCCCAACAGGACCGCGTTCATCGCCCTGCTGCAGTATGCCGACGGCGAAAAGCGCTACATCCTGGCTCCTCTGGACCTCAAGGTCGGCGATACCGTGGTGTCCGGCGAGAACGCCGACATCAAGCCCGGCAACGCGCTGCCCATCTCCAAGATCCCCGTGGGCACTCTGATCCACAACCTGGAGATCAAGCCCGGCAAAGGCGGCCAGATCGTCCGCAGCGCCGGTTCCTACGCTCAGCTGATGGCCAAGGAAGGCTCCTACGCCCAGGTGAGGCTCCCCTCCGGTGAATACCGCAGGATCCCCATGAACGCCATGGCCACCATCGGCACCGTGGGCAACACCGATCACAGCAACGTGCACATCGGCAAGGCCGGCCGGAAACGCCACATGGGCATCCGTCCCACCGTCCGCGGCGTCGTCATGAACCCCGTCGACCATCCTCACGGCGGTGGTGAGGGCAAGTCCCCTGTGGGCATGCCCGCGCCTGTGACCCCCTGGGGCAAGCCGGCTCTGGGTTACAAGACCCGCAAGCACAAGAAGTACTCCAACCGCTTGATCGTCAAGCGCGCGTCGAAGTGATCACTAATCAGGAAGGAGATTTCATATGAGCCGTTCAGTGAAGAAAGGCCCGTTTGTACAGGAAGCGCTGTTCAAGCGTATCGAAGAAATGAACAAATCCGGCGCCAAGACCGTCCTGAAGACCTGGTCCCGCGCGTCTACGATCTTCCCGCAGTTTGTGGGGCATACCATCGCGGTGCATGACGGAAGGAAGCACGTGCCGGTCTACATCACCGAAGACATGATCGGCCACAAGCTGGGTGAGTTCGTGCCCACCCGTACTTTCCGCGGCCACGCTGGCAGCAAATCTGACCGGAAATAGGGAGGAGATTGAACTATGGCTACTAATACCCGTGAAAAGGGCGCAAGGCGTGCGGAGACCCGCGACAAGCGGCCCCGTGCCATTGCGAAACATATCCGCATTTCCCCCCGTAAAGCCGGCATCGTGCTGGATCTGATCCGGGGCAAGCAGGTCGACAGGGCCTTGGCCATCCTGAACTTTACTCCCAAGGCAGCGTCACCGGTCATCATCAAGGTGCTCAATTCCGCCATCGCCAACGGTGTCAACAACCTGGAGATGGACCGTCAGAACCTCTATGTGGCCGAATGCTACGCCAATCCCGGCCCCACGCTGAAGCGGTATGTGGCCCGCAGCCGCGGCAGTGCCTCTCCCATGCTGAAGAGGACCTGCCACATCAGCGTAGTGCTCGACGAGAAGAAGTAAGGGAGGATGAACCATGGGTCAGAAAGTTAATCCGCGCGGCGCTCGTGTTGGTGTCATCTTTGACTGGAGCACCCGCTGGTATTCTGATAAGAAGAATTTTGCGAAGCAGCTCAAGGAAGACTATGACCTTCGCAACATGCTGAAAGAAAAGTTCTATGCCACCGGCATCAGCCGCATCGACATCGAACGCAGCGCCAACAGGATGACCGTCAACATCTTCACCGCCAAGCCCGGTATGATCATCGGCCGCGGCGGCAAGGGCATCGACGATCTCCGCAAGGACGTTGAGAATTTCGTCGGCCATTCCGTCAACCTGAACGTGATGGACGTCAAGGTCCCGGATACCGACGCTCAGCTCGTGGCTGAGAATATCGCCCAGCAGCTGGAAAAGCGCATCGCTTTCCGCCGGGCTATGAAGCAGTCCATCCAGCGCGCCATCAAAGCGGGCGCCAAGGGTATGAAGGTGTCCATCAGCGGCCGCGTCGGCGGCGCCGATATCGCCCGTACCGAGCACTATCACGAGGGCTCCATCCCGCTGCAGACCCTGCGCGCGAACATCGATTACGGGTTCTGTGAAGCCAAGACCACCTATGGCCGTCTGGGCATCAAGGTGTGGATTTACAAGGGCCAGGTATTGCCGAAGGCCAAGAAGGTCAAGGCGCCCAAGGCGCCCGCGGCACTCGAAGGAGGTAAGTGATCCTATGCTGATGCCAAAGAGAGTTAAGCACCGCAAGCAGTTCCGCGGCCGCATGAAGGGCCAGGCCCATCGCGGCAATTTCGTCAGCAACGGCGACTGGGGCCTGCAGGCTCTGGATCCCTGCTGGGTCACCAGCCAGCAGATCGAAGCCGCCCGTATCGCTCTGACCCGTTACACCAAGCGCGGCGGTCAGGTCTGGATCAAGATCTTCCCTGACAAGCCCGTCACTCAGAAGCCCGCTGAGACCCGCATGGGTTCCGGTAAAGGTTCCCCGGAATACTGGGTCGCGGTGGTCAAGCCCGGCAGAGTCCTGTTCGAGATCGGCGGTATCGATGCCGCCGTCGCCAAAGAGGCTCTCCGCCTTGCCGGCGGCAAACTCCCTCTGCGCACTAAGATCGTGGGCAGGCAGGTTGAACCCAAAGATGTAGGTGGTGAAAGCAATGAAGGCTAAGGAATTCGCTGCGATGACAGCCGAAGATCTCCAGAAGAAGATCGGCGAACTCAAAGAAGAACTGTTTAATTTGCGCTTTCGCCTTGCCACCGGTCAGCTTGATGATGTGATGCAGATCCAGAAGGTCAAGCGTGACATCGCCAGGGCTCTGACGGTGCAGACCCAGAAGCAGGCGCAGAAGTGACCGTGGCAGTGAAAGGAGCCAGTCAACATGAGTGAAGCTAGAGGAATCCGCAAGACCCGCATTGGCGTGGTGGTCAGCGATAAGATGGACAAGACCTGCGTGGTCAGCCTGTCCACTCGCGTTCGTCACCCCCTTTATGGGAAGTTTATCACCCACACCAGCAAGATCCATGTTCACGACGAGAACAACGAGTGCGGTGTCGGCGATACGGTCAAGGTCATGGAGTGTCGTCCCCTGTCCGCTACCAAACGGTGGCGCCTGGTGGAGATCATCGAAAAGGCCAAGTAATTGTTTGTGACCTCTCATGGGCCGCATGTAAGAGCCGCATGAAGAGGAAACCATAAAGGAGGTTAGCTTTATGATTCAGCCGCAAACGCGACTTAAGGTAGCCGACAACTCCGGCGCGAAGGAGATCATGTGCATCCGTGTTCTGGGTGGATCTTTCCGTCGCAGCGGTTCCATCGGCGATGTGATCGTCGCATCTGTGAAGTCCGCTACTCCCGGCGGTCAGGTCAAAAAGGGAGACGTTGTGAAAGCGGTCATCGTCCGCTGCCACCAGCCCAGGCGCAGGCCCGACGGAACTTACATCCGTTTCGATGACAATGCCGCCGTGCTGATCAGCGACGACAAGATGCCCCGCGGCACCCGTATCTTTGGACCGGTCGCCCGCGAGCTGCGTGAGAAGGATTACATGAAGATCGTGTCCCTCGCGCCCGAAGTACTGTAAGGAGGGCAATGAAGTATGGTCGTTAAAGCAAAAGATAATGTCGTTGTCATCTCCGGCAAAGACAAGGGCAAGCAGGGCAAGGTCATCGCCGCCCGTCCGAAGGACGGCAAAGTGGCGGTCGAAGGCGTAGCCATCGTCACCAAGCACGAGAAAGCCCGCGCTCAGGGCCAGCCCGGCGGTATCATCCACAAGGAAGCTTTCATCGACGCCAGCAACGTGATGCTGGTATGCCCCAAGTGCGGCAAGGCCGTCCGCGTGGGCAGCAAGGTCAAGGAAGACGGCACCAAAGTACGCGTCTGCAAGAAGTGCGGCGCTGAGATCTAAAGGAGGGACACAACTTCATGGCTACTCGTTTACATGAAAGGTATCTGGCCGAAGCTGTGCCTGCTCTGCAGCAGAAGTTCGGCTACAAGAACGTTATGGAGATCCCCAGGCTGGAGAAGATCATCATCAACATCGGTCTGGGCGACTGCAAGGATAATGCCAAGGCTCTGGAGACCGCCGTGGCTGAGCTGACCCAGATCGCGGGCCAGAAGCCCCTGGTGACCAAGGCCAAGAAGTCCATCGCGAACTTCAAAGTCCGTGAGGGCATGAACGTGGGCGCGAAGGTGACCCTGCGCGGCTCCCGTATGGAAGAGTTCATGGACAAGCTCGTTTCCGTGGCCCTGCCCCGCGTGCGCGACTTCCAGGGCGTCTCCACCAAGGCGTTCGACGGCCGCGGCAACTATGCTCTGGGCGTCAAGGAACAGCTGATCTTCCCCGAAATCGATTACGATAAGGTAGAGAAGATCCGCGGCATGGAAATGATTTTTGTGACCACGGCCAAGACCGACGAAGAAGCAAAGGAACTTCTGCAGCTGCTCGGTATGCCGTTCGCGCGTTAAGGGAGGAAGACATCATGGCAAAGACCAGTCAAAAGATCCGTCAGTCCCGTCCCGCCAAATTCTCCACCCGTGCGTATACCCGGTGTGCCCTCTGCGGCCGCCCGCACAGTGTGCTGCGCCGCTACGGTGTGTGCCGTATCTGCTTCAGAGAGTTGGCTTATAAAGGACAGATTCCCGGTGTTCGCAAAGCGAGCTGGTAAGTATAAGGAGGTTGTATCATGCTTGTCAATGATCCTATTGCCGATATGCTCACCCGCATTCGCAATGCGCAGGTGGCCCGTCACGACGCGGTGACGATCCCCGCCTCCAACACGAAGAAAGCGATCGCCAAGATCCTGTTGGACGAGGGATATGTGAAATCGGTTGAGAACGTTACTGAAAACGACCGCCCCGCTATCAAGATCACTCTGAAGTATCTTGACAAGAAGGCGCCGGTCATCCAGGGCCTGAAGAGGATCTCCAAGCCCGGTCTGCGGGTCTACGCGGCCTGCGACGAGCTGCCCAAGGTACTGGGCGGCCTGGGTATCGCCATTATTTCCACCAACGAAGGCATCATGACCGATCGTGCTGCCCGCAAGAGCAACATCGGCGGCGAAGTGCTCTGCTACGTCTGGTAACCTAACACGCATTGGAGGTAAACAAAAATGTCTCGTATCGGAAAACGTCCGATCCACGTGCCCGCCGGCGTGAAGGTTGAGGTCACTGACCAGAACCTCGTCACCGTTAAGGGGCCCAAGGGGACGCTGCAGCAGCAGGTTGACCCGGATGTCAAGCTGGAACTCAAGGGTGAGGAACTGATCCTCTCCGTGAAAGATGACCGCGCCATGGGCGCCAAGCACGGCCTGTACCGCTCCCTGGTACACAACATGGTCGTGGGCGTGACCGAAGGCTTCGCCAAGACCCTTGAAATGGTCGGCACCGGTTATCGCGCCGCCGCCGAGAATAACGGCAAGAAGCTGAACATCGCTATCGGTTTCTCCCATCCCGTTATCCTGGAAGCGCCGGAAAACATCACTTTCGAGACCCCCGTGCAGACCAAGATCGTCGTGCACGGCATCAACAAGCAGCAGGTCGGTAACCTTGCGGCCGACATCCGCGCCATCCGGAAGCCTGAACCCTACCTGGGCAAGGGCATCAAGTACGAGGGCGAGCGGATCCGCCGTAAGGAAGGCAAGACCGGTAAGTAAGAAAGGAGTGAACGCATATGTTCAAAAAGCGCGACCGTAATGAAGTGCGTGTGATCCGTCATGCGCGTGTGCGCAAAAAGATCAGCGGCACCCCTGACATGCCGCGTCTGTGCGTGTACCGTTCCAATAAGTCCATCTACGCTCAGGTCATCGACGACACGAAGGGGATCACCCTGGTGTCCGCCTCCACTCTGGATCCCGCCATCAAGGGCCAGCTGGAAGAGGTCGACAAGTCCGGTGCCGCCAAGCTGGTGGGCAAGCTGGTCGCTGAGCGCGCTGTCGGCGCCGGGATCACCAAGGTCGTTTTCGACCGCGGCGGTTACGTGTATACCGGCCGTGTGCAGGCTCTGGCTGACGCGGCCCGTGAAGCCGGCTTACAGTTCTAAGGGAGGATCAAGACATGCAACGTAGAGAAAGAGAAGAGACCGTCAGCGAATTCAAAGAGCATCTGGTAGCGCTGAACCGTGTTACCAAGGTCGTTAAGGGCGGTAAGAACTTCCGTTTTGCTGCTTTGGTCGTCGTGGGCGATGAAAAGGGCCGTGTCGGCGCCGCCATCGGCAAGGCGAAGGAAGTGCCCGAAGCTATCCGCAAGGGTTCCGAAGCCGCCAAGAAGCACCTGGTCAACGTGCCCATGGACGGGACCACGATCCCCCATGCCGTCAACGGCTACTATGGGACCGCCAAGGTCGTCCTTCTTCCCGCTGAAGAAGGCGCCGGCGTTATCGCGGGCGGCGGTGCCCGTGCCGTTCTGGAACTGGCCGGCATCAAGGATGTCCGCACCAAGACTTTCGGCACCAACAACCGTATCAACACCGTGAAGGCGACCATCGAGGGGCTGCGGTCCCTGAGGAACGCCGAGACCGTTGCCCAGATGCGCGGCAAGACGGTCGAAGAGATCCTGGGTTAAGGGGGCAGATAGTATGAAGCTGAAAATCACCCTGATCAAATCCCCCATCTCCAGCCTCCAGCGCCATAAGGACACCGTGAAGGCCCTGGGCCTGAGGAAAGTCGGCCAGACCGTCGTCAGGGAAGACAACCCCTGTGTCCGCGGCCAGATCTTTGCCGTGAAGCATATGGTCAAGGTCGAGGAAATTAACGATTGATAGGAGAGTGGCTATTATGAAACTGCACGAGTTGAGGCCTCAGGAAGGCTCCACTACTGCACCGAAGCGCCTTGGCAGAGGCGTAGGCTCCGGACTGGGTAAAACCTCCGGTAAAGGCCACAAGGGCCAGAAAGCCCGTTCCGGCGGCGGCAAGCGGCCCGGATTCGAGGGCGGCCAGATGCCGTTGACCCGCCGTATCCCCAAGCGCGGATTTACCAACATCTACCGTAAGGAATACGCCACGGTGAATGTGTCCGCACTGGAGCGTTTTGACAACGATACCGTCGTGACCCCCGAGCTGCTGCTTGAGAGCGGCCTGATCGGCAAGATCCTGGACGGCGTCAAGATCCTCGGCGGTGGTGAACTCACCAAGAAGCTGACCGTAAGCGTCGACAAGGTCACCGCATCCGCGAAGGAAAAGATCGAGGCGAACGGTGGGAAAGTCGAGGTGAAGTAAGTATGCTTGAGACCCTCAGGAACGCGTGGCGCGTACCCGAGCTGCGCAAAAAGCTGCTTTACACCTTCTTCATGCTCCTGCTGTTCCGGCTGGTGGGCGTTATCCCCGTCGCCGGCATCGACCTTGAAAAGATGGCCTCCCAGATCGCCAACTATGACGCGCTGGGCCTGGTCAACATGATGACCGGCAACCAGTTCAGCCAGGCGACCATCATGGCCATGGGCATCACCCCCTACATCAACGCCAGCATCATCATGCAGCTGCTCACCGTGGCGATCCCCGCCCTGGAGCGGCTGCAGAAAGACGGCGGTGAGGAAGGGCGCAAGAAGATCAACCGCATCACCCGCTATTCTACGGTGGGTCTGGCGGCTCTCCAGGCCATCGGCATCATCGCCGGTCTGGGCGTGCTCAAGGCTGAGTACAAGAACTTCTTCGGCTACATGACCGTGGGCGTCATCATGGCGGGCGGCACCGCCCTGGCGATGTGGATCGGTGAGCGGATCACCAAGAACGGTATCGGCAACGGTATCTCCCTGCTGATCTTCGCCGGCATAATCTCCAACCTGTTCAACGGCATCGTGATGGCCTTCGCCAACGTGTTCAACAACGTGCCCGGCGCGATCGGCAACCTGCTGATCATCCTGGTCACCACCCTGATCATCGTGGCGGTCGTCACCTTCGTGGACCGCGGCGAGCGCCGTGTCCCGGTGCAGTACGCCAAGCGTGTGGTGGGCCGCAAAATGTACGGCGGCCAGAGCACCCACATCCCCATGAAGGTCCTGAGCGTGGGCGTGCTTCCTCTGATCTTCGCCTACAGCTTCATGTCCTTCCCCGGCACGATCTTCGCCATGTTCGGCACCAATTCCGGCGCCTACCAGTGGTGGACCAACAACATGAACCAGTACACCTGGGGCTACATGGTGGTCTGCGCGCTGCTGATCATTGCCTTCGCGTACTTCTACACCGCCATCACCTTCAATCCTCAGGATATCGCCAAGAACGTCCAGCAGCAGGGCGGCCATGTGCCTGGCGTGCGTCCGGGCCAGCCCACGGTGGAGTTCCTCAGCAGGATCTCCAACCGCCTGACCCTCTTCGCCGCGATCTTCCTGGCCATCCTGGCCACCGTGCCCTCGGTGCTCACCGTGTGGCGCAGTGTCCAGATCCCCTTCGGCGCGTCTTCCATCCTGATCGCTGTGTCCGTGGCTCTCGAGACCATGCAGCAGGTCGAGGCTCAGCTGACCATGCGCCACTACAAGGGTTTCCTGAAGACCTGATCGTACTTCGGAACAAAGAGACTGCCTTTTACGGGCGGTCTCTTTTTTTTCAGTCAGGGTGATCGTCCCGCACCGGCCGTGGGGGACAGCGAATGGGTGCCGCGTCAGCATCCGCAGTGCAAATATGCATTATATATGTGAACTTTTC
Source organism: uncultured Eubacteriales bacterium (assembly GCA_902782865.1). Lineage (GTDB taxonomy): Bacteria > Bacillota > Clostridia > Christensenellales > Aristaeellaceae > RUG756. The sequence goes on along the minus strand of CACZOZ010000375.1, from coordinate 16,535 downwards.
CTATATCGAAAACAGATAAAGTTTACATATGATCTGCATTTTTGTACAGTCAGTCATCATCGATCGGACAGCGTGTTTAAATGCTCCGGTATGATCGGCGGCATGTATTTAAATGATCTTTCGGCCGGAAAGTTCGTTCGGACCGGGCGAAACGGCCCGCGGCGCTTGAAACGTGATGCCCAAAAGGGGTATAATCATCGGGCGCTCCCTGAAGCGGGGTACCGCGGGCAAAAAGCCGGCGGGAATACAATGAGGCACCGTCGCGGGAAGGTCTGCCCGGTGCGGAGGGCTCATGGATAAAGGCTCAAAAGCGTATACTGTCACGCTGTGCGCGCTGTTCGCGGCGCTGACGGCGGTATTTTCATGGATCTCGGTGCCCATCGGCCCGGTGCCGATCAATCTGGCGCTGCTGTCGGTGCTGATGTGCGGGCTGATCCTGGGGCCCAGGAAAGCTCTCATCGCCGTGGGCGTCTACATCCTCATGGGAGCTGTGGGCGTGCCGGTCTTTGCCGGGTTCCGGGGCGGCGCGGGCGTTCTTCTGGGTCCCACGGGCGGGTACATCGTCGGTTACCTCCCGGCAGCGTTCATTTCCGGCCTCGCCGCGGAACGCGGCGGCAGTCATCCAGGCCTGAAGCGTATCGCTTTTATGGCTCTGGGGGTCGCCGCCTGCTATTTGCTGGGAAGTATCTGGTTCGCGGTCTTGCGAAAAGCCGCGTTATGGGATACACTGTGCCTGTGCGTGTTTCCGTTCCTGCCCGGTGACGCTTTAAAGGTCGCTTTGGCGGCCTTCCTGGCTCCCAGGATCGACGATGTGATAAGGAAGATGTAAAAGTATGATCACAGTATTATGCATGAATCCCAGTATCGACCAGCAGGTCACGGTGGAGGAGCTCCGGGTAGGGAAGACCAACCGCATCGAGGTGGGCCTGGCCGACGCCGGTGGCAAGGGCCTCAACTGCGCCATGAGCCTGAAGGATCTGAAGGCCGATGCCCGCCTGTTCCTGGCCCTGCCCAGGGATGACCGGGGCATCGTGCTCAACTGCCTGCGCCAGGAGGGCCTGGAGGCGGAGGTGTTTTCCTGCCCGGGCAAGGTGCGGGTGAACTATAAAGTGTTTTCCCGTTCGTCCGGCCAGATGACGGAACTGAACGAGCCGGGCCCGGCCCTGCCGGAGGACGTGCTGGACCAGATCAAGACCGCTCTCATCGACGCTGCCTCCCGGGGCGACGCGCTGATGCTGACAGGCAGTCTGCCTCCGGGAGTGCCGTCGGGTTTTTACGCGGATATCGTGCGGGTCGCCCGGGCCTATCACTGCCCCTGCGCCGTAGACGCGGATGACGACGTGCTCAAAGCGGCGGTGGAGGAGGGCCCCTTCCTGATCAAGCCCAACCGGGAGGAACTGGAGCGCCTCATCGGCGAGAGCGCCCGCAGCCTGCAGGCTCTGGGGATGATCGGCCGCTGGCTGTGCGATAAAAAGGGCATCCGCTACTGCTGCGTGTCCCTGGGCTCGGAGGGCGCCATCCTGGCGAACAAGGATCACGCTATCCACTGCTCCGCGGCGCCCATCAAGATCCGGCGCCAGCATGCCGGCGGCGACGCCATGCTGTCCGCCCTGACGCTGCAGCTCACCCAGGGGTCCTCCCTGGCGGACGCTCTGAAAACGGCCTGCGCCCTGGCGGGATGCACCCTGGAGATGGACCGGAGCCAGGAGGAATTCAGGCGCGTGTACAACGCGCTCTCGGTCAGCAGCATTTCCTGAACGGAGGACGGCCATGACGGTACGGGAAGCCCTGGAAAACCTGGAAGCCCTGGAAGCGAAAATGTATGCTCACCGCCACGCGATGAGCCTGATGTACTATGACGCCATGACCACCGCCCCCACAGGCGGCAGCGAGGCGCGGGGCAGAACTCTGAAAGAGCTGAGCCGGGAGGACCGTGACGCGCTGATCGATGACCGGGCCCGGGAGACCCTTATGACCCTGGACGCCGCCCGCGGGGAGATAAGCGAAAAAGCCGCCCGGCAGACTCAGATGCTCCTGGAAAAGCTTCAGGACACGGAAAGGGTGCCCGCGGATGAATACGTGCGGGCGGTCACGATCCGCAACAGGGCGGAGACCGTCTGGCACGAGGCCAAGTTAAAGTCCGATTTCGATATGTTCGCGCCCCATCTGGAGCAGCTCCTTGAGATCGAGAAGCGCCTGGCGCTGTACCGCAGGCCGGATAAGGACCCCTACGAGACCTGCCTGGATCGGTATGAGAAAGAACTGGACATTTCTCAGTTGGAGGCGTTCTTTGCTGCCCTGCGCTCGGAACTGGTGCCTCTCATACAGGCCGTGGGCGAAAAGCCCCTGCCGAAGGATATCACGGGCACCTTCCCGGTGGCCGGGCAGCGCCTGCTCACGGACCGGCTGATGGCCCTTTTGGGGCTGGACAGGCGGTACTGTTCCGTGGGGGAGACGGAGCATCCCTTCACCGACGGCTTCAACAAATGGGATGTGCGCATCACCACTCATTATCACGAGGACGCGGTGCTCTCCTCCCTGTACAGTGTGGTCCACGAGGGCGGGCACGCCCTGTATGAGCTGGGCGTGGATGACGATCTGCAGTTCACCTGCCTGGCGGGCGGCACGTCCATGAGCATCCATGAGAGCCAGAGCCGGTTTTACGAGAACATCCTGGGCCGCAGCCGAGGATTTATGTCCCTGGTGGATGGGATGCTCCGGGACATTTTCCCGGAGGAGATGAAAAAGTACACCGAAGAGGACGTGTACCGGGCGGCGAACCGTTCACTGCCTTCCCTCATCAGGACTCAGGCGGACGAACTGACCTACGCCCTTCATGTCATGATCCGTTATGAACTGGAAAAGGCTCTGTTCGACGGATCCCTCCGGGTAAAGGACCTGCCCGGCGAGTGGAACAGGATGTACAGGGAATATCTGGGCGTGGAAGTCCCCTGTGACCGGGAAGGCGTGCTGCAGGATTCCCACTGGTCCGGTGCCATGTTCGGTTATTTCCCGTCCTACGCTCTGGGCAGTGCATACGGGGCCCAGATGCTCCACGCGATGAAAAAGACCGTGGACGTGGACGCCTGCGTTTCCCGGGGCGATCTTGCGCCGGTCACCGCCTGGCTCAAGGCCCGGGTCCATCGCTTCGGCCGCCTCAAAAAGCCCGCGGAGGTCCTGAACAGTGCTTTTGACGGGGAGAGCTTCTCGGCCGGGTACTATGTCAAATATCTGAAGGACAAATACACCGCCCTGTACGGTCTGTGATATTTCGGAGGGGATATGGCGCCTTTTGCATCGGAGCACATCGTCAGCTATTCCGACTGCGACGCCTCGGGCCGGCTGAAGATCAGCGCGCTTTTGAGGCTCTGCCAGGAATTGGCGGAAAAACACAGCGGCAGTCTCGGCTGCGGCCGGAAGGATCTTTTCAACGAATACGGCCTGGTGTGGGTCATCACCCGCAACCAGTTCAATATCCGCCGGTATCCGTCGGCGGGCGAGAAAGTGACCCTGGAGACCTACACGGCCCCGGCCCGGCGGGTGTTTTACCCGCGGTACTTCGTATTAAGGGACGGTGAAGGCCGCGCCATCGCTGAGTCCGCCACCCTCTGGGTGCTGGTGGACGTGCGCACCCGCGCAATGACGGACCGCCGGGAAATGAAGAAGGCCGAGTGGAACATGGGTATCCCGCCCGCCATCGACCGCTTCATGGTCCCGCCGGAGCCCGCAGGGGAGGAGGAGATCACGTTGAGGACGGCGGTGTATTCCGATATGGATGTCAACGCCCACGTGAACAACACCCGCTTCCTGGACTGGCTCTGCGACGCTCTGGGCACTCAGGCGCTCACTGAAAGGCCGGTCGCGTCCTTCCTGATCGATTATCATCATGAGGTCCGGGAGGGGCAGGCCGTCCGGCTGACTCTCAGGAGGGATGAGACGAACTACGCCCTGACCGGGCATGACGAAAGCGGTACCGTCCTGTTCAGTGTGGCCGGGGCTTTCGGGAAAGGGGATGCCTGATGCGTATACCGCCATATCTGAAAGCCGGCGGGTGTATCGGTTTCGTCGCGCCTTCCTTCGGGTGCGCCACGGAGCCCTACAGATCCGCTTTCAACAACGCTCTCAGGAAATTCGATGCCCTGGGCTACCGGACTGATCTGGGGCCCAACTGCTACCTGGCCGAGGGCATCGGTATCAGCAACAAGCCGGATAAATGCGCCGCGGAACTGCAGGCAGCCTACCTGTCCGACGCGTCCGACGCGGTCATCTCCGTGGGCGGCGGCGAGCTCATGTGCGAGATCCTGCCTTATCTGGACCTGGAGGCCCTGAGGAACGCCCCGCCCAAGTGGTACATGGGGTTCTCGGACAACACCAATTTCACTTTCCTGTCGGCGGCGCTGCTGGACACGGCCGCCATCTACGGCCCCTGCGCCTCCACCTTCGGCATGGAGCCGTGGCACCCCTCCCTGCTGGACGCCATGGATCTGCTCACCGGCCGAACGAAGATCTCCCACGGGTATGACCTGTGGCAGATGGAGAGCCTGAAGGACGAGGATAACCCCTATACGCCTTATAATGTGGAAAAGCGCGTCAGGGTGCGCCGGTTCGTGGGCCGGGAAAAGACGGTGGAACCGCTCAAATTCGAGGGGCGTCTGCTCGGAGGCTGCATGGACTGCCTGTATAATCTGATGGGCACGCCCTTTGACGGCGCTGCCGCTTTCAGGGACCGCTACGCCGCGGACGGCGTGATCTGGTTCCTGGAGGCCTGCGACCTGGACGTGCTCTCCATCCGGCGGGCCCTCTGGGCGATGCGCCAGGCAGGCTGGTTCGACGGCGCCAGAGGGTTTCTGATCGGACGGCCCCTGCACTACGGGGAGAAGATCCTGGGCCTGGACCAGTATGAAGCGGTGCTGGGCGTGCTGGGAGACATGGACGTACCGGTGCTGATGGATGTGGATATCGGCCACCTGCCGCCGATGATGCCCCTGGTGGTGGGCGCGAAAGCGCTGGTCACCTCCCGCGGCAACAAGGTGACGGTGAAGTATCAGGACATCTGAGCCGTTCGGGCCCGGCGCTTTCCCTGATCCCACACTTCATCCCATAAAAAATCGATCCGGCTCATCACAAGCCGGATCGTTTTTTATACTGCGGCATCAACCCGATGCCGTTTTTATCTTTTGAGCAGGCCCAGCTCCTTCAGGATGTCTTCGGGATCCTTCAGGGGCTCCACATATCCCCGAAGCAGCCGGGCTTTATCCGCCAGTCCACGGGATCGGGGGTTGAGGTAGATGCGGCACTTGTTGCGGCTGTTGCGCGCCTCCTGGATCAGGTTGAGGGCGGACGCGTTGCCGTCGAAAGCGAGCAGGGCCGAAGGCATCCGCCGAAAGATCTCATAGGAAAAGCTCTTGTACAGGCCCATGCCGGTGCTCTCGATGGAGATGATGACGCCGGCGCCGGTGCGGGCCAGCTTATTTCTTTCCGCCGGGGTGATCCGGTTGGGCACGATGGCGTACAGGCGGAACTTCCCCGCCGCCTGCCGGGCCAGGTAACCTTCCTGACCGGACAGGGTGTGGCCCACCACGAAGAAGGTCTTTTCGGGATCTGCCGCCTCGAGCAGCCGGTCGATGAAGGCCTCGTCCTCCGGCTTCACCTGGGTGCGGTGCGTGCTGTTGTTAAAGCTGCCGCCGGCGATCACCAGGGGGAACAGGCCCTCCGGCAGGGGCTTCAACTGGTCCTTCAGGCTCACTTCCGCTCTCAGGGCGGAGGACCGGCGCCACAGTTCCCTGTCCGCGGGCAGGGAACTGTCCAGTTTTCTCACATAGTACTGCGCGATGTCTCCCGCGGGGCAGGCCCGGGAAAAGCTCTCGCTCCTCTCCCGGAACACCTTCAGGCTCTCATCCACCACGGCCTTTTCCGCTTCGCGCATGCGGCACAGCTCGTCGTGGGTAAGGTCCAGCAGTTTTTCCAGGCTCAGCTCCTCATCGATGGAATTGGTGCCGTACAGGGCGCCGCCGTCCGTGCCCTGAACGCATCTCACGCCGGCGTTCAGATACTGCCTGAGGGGATGCCTGTCCAGATGGCTCAGGTTGTTCAGGCGCACGTTGGAAGTGATCTGGAATTCCAGGACAGCGCCGGTATCCGTCATGTCCCTGAGCAGGGCGCGGCCCTTGGCGCTCTTTAAGTCACAGGTGTACAGCCCGTGGCCGATCCTCAGCCGGGGCATGGGCTGCCCCTGAGCCAGGGCCTCCCGGACGCAGCGGATGCTGTTGGCCACATTGTCCCGCAGGCTGTCGTTCTCGCCCGCGTGGATACGGATCACGAAGCCCGGGTTCTCTCCGGCGGTCCTCACCAGCTCCCGGATGACCCCTTTGAGCTCCAGGATGTCGTTGATCTCCTCGCCGATGATGTCGCTGCCGGCCACGTAAGGGTCGCCGGCGATGGCGTTCAGGCAGCGCAGGTTCTCGCTCAGGTAGTCCCCGGGCGCCGCGTGATCCTTGATGATGGTCAGGGGCACGCGGCGGATGCCTGCCAGGAAACGGATCAGCACGCCGGTCTCCCGGGTGACGGCGGGCATGATCTCATGGATCTGACGCAGTTTGTCCGGGCACTCGGCGCTGTTGAGCAGGGAAGTGTCCGATATCTCGGCGTATTCGATGCCGTTTTTCTGATACTCCCGGGCGATCCACAAAAGCAGATCCTGGTACAGGGTGTTGCCGCGGTAGCGCTCGTCCTCCCTGTCCCGCCGCATCCTCTCCGCGTAGGCGTATACCTCCCGGTCGGGGATGGAGTTGATGTTGATGCCGCTGAAGCGGTCGGGAGCCCGGACGCCCTTGGTGAACACGTAGCGGTACAGGTACACTTTCTCCAGATTGGCGAAGACGGCCTGTCCGTCCTTGGGGATGGTCAGCGAATTGCGGATCCGGGCGATATTGTCCGCGGCGCTGCCCGGATTGCCCAGGATCAGGTCCGCGAAATTGATGCAGGTGTGATCGTCGATGCGCCGCTCCCGGTGTTTCCCCGTGAGCGGGATGTCCCCCAGGGCCTTTTCCGCTTCGGCGCGCCTTTTTTCCAGCAGGGACATCTGGTCCAGGGTGCAGTTCAGGCCCAGTTTTTTGATGTAGTAGTAGGGATACTGGATCTGGTGGATGATCCCCAGGGCGATGAGCACGTCCGGGGGCAGGTTGCCGTTCATGTGGGTGTGCAGGTCCGCCCGGAACTTGCAGTCGCTGCGGATATAGGTCTTCACGATGGTCTTCTCGATCCCCAGGCGGTAGTCGATGGTCTGGCTCATCAGGGTCTTGGAGATCGCCGGCACGGAGGCTTTGAGCTCCACCCGCCCGTCGGGGTAGATGTTGGCCACTTTCGTGTTGCCGAGCCGCAGGATATACATCTTCCGGTTGTCCCCGTCGTAATAGCAGGGCACCTCGCCCCGGATCACCTTCAGGCCGTTCTCATCCGTCTGCGTCTCCAGGCCGCAGAGCCCGGCCAGATTGGTGATCAGGTTGCCTGTGTGATGGTTGGGCGTGCGTATGACGTACATGAGACGTTCGGAGTCCATGTACAGGTCTACCATGATATCCTTTTCCCGGTCCAGGCAGAACTGCTGAAAAAAGATCATATCCGGCCTTTCCGCGGCTTTTGCCGCTGACGAGCTTCAGGTCAGCTGGGAACAGTTCCATTTTACTATCGTTTTCTTTTCCTGACAAGCGGCCGGCGCTCCCGGGATCCCGTACAAAAAACAGACAATGCGGCGTTATTGAATTATTATGCAGATTATGGTATATTGCCCGGTGAATACGTTTCCCGGTAAGGGACCGCGTGAGGGGGAAGCATGAGGATCGTAGTCAAAGTGGGCACCTCCACCTTAACGCACGCTACGGGCCGCATCAATATACGCCGCGTGGAGGAGCTGTGCAAGGTGCTCAGCGACGTGAAAAACTGCGGGCACGAGGTGGTGCTGGTGTCCTCCGGCGCCATCGGTATGGGCGTGGGCAAGATGAACCTGCCCGGCCGGCCGTCGGACATGCCCACCAAGCAGGCTATGGCGGCAGTGGGCCAGTGCGAGCTGATGTACGTGTATGACAAGCTCTTTTCGGAATACAGCCACACCGTGGCTCAGCTGCTGGTCACGGGAGAGGACCTGAGGGACGAGATCCGGCATGAGAATTTCGTCAACACCCTCGGTCGTCTGCTGGAGCTGGGGGCGCTCCCGGTCATCAATGAGAACGACACCGTGGTCACCGAGGAGATCGCCGTGGGGGACAATGACACCCTGGGCGCTCTGGTGGCGGTGAGCGTGAAGGCTGACCTGATGGTGATCCTGTCGGATATCGACGGGCTCTACACCGCCGATCCCCGGACGGATCCCGGGGCCCGGCTGATCCCGGAAGTGACGGAACTGACGGACACGATCCTCGCGTCGGCGGGGGGCAGTGTCTCGGGCCTGGGCACCGGCGGGATGGCCACCAAGCTCACCGCGGCAGCCCTGTGCATGAAGGCCGGGTGTGATATGGTCATCGTGAACGGCGCGCGGCCCAAAGTGATCTATGACGCGGTGGAAGGCCTTCCGGCCGGCACCCGCTTTATCGGGAGGAAAGAGCAATGACAGCTACTCTGGACATCCTGCGCCGGGCGAAGGAAGCGGCGCCCCTGCTGGCGGCCGCCCCGTCCGAGGCGAAAAACAGGGCGCTTGAAAACATCGCCTCGCGTTTGATCGGCGGGATGGGCGCCATCCTTGAGGCCAATGAGACCGATGTGTCAGCCGCGTCCGCGCGCCTCGGGCCCGTGATGACCGACCGGCTGAAGCTGACGGAGGCCCGGATCCGCGCCATGGCGGACGGGATACTGTCGGTCCGCGGCCTTGAGGATCCAGTGGGCCGGGTGATCGAGCGCACGGTGCGCCCCAACGGCCTTCGGATCGAGAAGGTATCCGTGCCCCTGGGAGTGATCGGGATCATCTACGAGAGCCGGCCGAACGTCACCTCGGACGCCGCGGCCCTGGCCCTCAAATCGGGCAACGCGGCGGTGCTCAGGGGCGGGCGGGACGCCTTTCATTCCAATGCCGCCATCGTCAGGGCCATCCGTCTGGGGCTTCAGGATACAGGCCTGCCCCCGGACCTGGTGGGCTTCGTGGAGGACACGGCCCGCTCCAGCGCGGTGGAGATGATGGAGGCGGCGGGCCTCATCGATCTGCTGATCCCCCGGGGCGGGGCAGGTCTCATCAGGACCTGCGTGGAGAACGCCAAGGTGCCCTGCATCCAGACGGGCACCGGCATCTGCCATATCTATGTGGACGCGGCGGCGGATCAGGACATGGCCCTCGATATCGTGGAGAACGCCAAAACGAGCCGGCCGTCGGTGTGCAACGCCGAGGAGGTCCTGCTGGTGCATACGGACGCGGCGGAAACTTTCCTGCCCCGCCTCAAGGCCCGCCTTGTGGACGACCGGGCCGCCCGGGGCCTTGCGCCGGTGGAGCTGCGCCTGGATGAGCGCGCCGCGGGGATCATCCCGGGCACGCCCGCCGGGCCGGAGGATTTCGACACGGAGTTCCTGGATTATATCCTGGCTGTGGCTGTGGTGCCCGGTGTCGAGGCGGCCATCGATCATATCGCCCGCCATTCCACCGGCCATTCGGACGCGATCGTCACGGCGGATGACGCCGCGGCGGAGAGATTCGTCCGGGGAGTGGATTCCGCGGCGGTGTATGTGAACGCGTCCACCCGGTTCACCGACGGGGGCGAGTTCGGCCTGGGGTGCGAGATGGGCATCTCCACCCAGAAGCTCCATGCCCGCGGACCCATGGGCCTGAGGGAACTGAACGCGTACAAATACGTCGTCCGCGGCAGCGGACAGACAAGGTGAGGTGGCTTATGGACAGGATCGGATTTATCGGCTGCGGCAATATGGGCGGCGCCCTGGCGGCGGTGGCGGCCAAGAAAGCCGGCGGGGACCGGGTGTTCACCGCGGACCTGGACGAGGGCAAATTAAAGGCCCATCAGAAAGCCCACGGCACCGTGCCCTCCACGGTATCCGAGATCGCCGAGAAATGTGACATGATCTTCCTGGGAGTGAAGCCCCAGATGATGAAGGATACCCTGGACGGTATCCGCGGTATCCTCTCGGCCCGGCAGGACCGGTTCGTGGTGGTCACCATGGCGGCCGGCCTCACAGCGGGCACTATCTCCTCCTGGCTGAACGAATGCCCCGTGATCCGCGTGATGCCCAATCTCCCCGCGGCGGTGGGGAAGGGTGCGCTGCTCTATTGGCCCGGTGAGGGCGTCACCGCCGATGAAGAGGCGGCCTTTAAAGATCTGATGGCGCCCGGCGGCCTGGTGATGAAGCTGCCGGAGAACAGGATCGACGCCGCCAGCGCGGTGGCCGGCTGCGGCCCCGCCTATCTGTGCCTGTTTATCGAGGCGATGATCGACGGCGGCGTCCGCTGCGGCCTGTCCAGGGAGCAGAGCGCGCGCCTTGCGCTTCAGATGGTGGACGGAACCGCGGCTTATCTGAAGGAGACGGGGAAGGACCCGGCCGTCCTGCGGGGCGAGGTCTGCTCCCCGGCCGGCAGCACCATCGAGGGCGTGGCGGCCCTGGAGGAGCGCGCCGTACGCTACGCTGTGATCGACGCGGTCACCGCGTCCTATGTCAAGTCGGTGGAGATGAAAAAATCCGGTTCCTGACAGCCCCGTGACTGACCCCCGCGCGGGAACGGGGCGGAAAGGATCTTATGACTCAGCGGGAACAGGCTCCCGGCGCGGGGGCCGTGCTCAAAGTATTCCTGGCCTCGGTGTGCTTCAGTACCGGCGGCCTGTTCATCAAGCTGATCCCCTGGTCGGCCCTGGCCCTGAACGGCGCCAGGAACCTGATCGGTGCCGCGGTGATCGGTGTGTATCTGCTCATAAGGCGGCACCGTTTGGTGTTCAGCAACCCGGTGTTCATCGGCGCGGCGGCGATGATCGGCGTCACCACTCTGTTCGCCCTGGCCAATAAAATGACCACGGCGGCCAATGCCATCGTGCTCCAGTTCACCGCGCCGGTGTTCGTGATCCTTTTGATGGCCCTGATCTACCATGTCAGGCCCACGCGCATCGACGTGGTCACCTGTGCCGCCGTGTTCCTGGGAGTGTGCCTGTTCTTTATCGACGGGCTGCGGGCCGGCAGCTTCACGGGCGACCTTCTGGCGCTCATATCCGGCGTCTGCTACGCCGGGGTGTTCATGATGAACACGGGGAAGAGGGCGGATGCCCTGAGCAGCTGCTTTCTGGGCCAGCTGGCGGCCGGGATCATCCTCACGCCCCTGTGCGCTTCGGAGACGGACTTTTCCGCTCCCGTGCTCCTGGCGGTACTGGCTCTGGGCGCGGTGCAGGTGGGCGGCGCCTACATCCTCTTTTCCGAGGGCATCAAAAGGACGCCCCCGGTCACGGCCAGTCTGATCACCGGTCTGGAGCCCATCCTGAATCCCCTGTGGGTCGCCCTGTTTTACGGGGAGAAGGTGTCGGCTCTCTCCGCCGTGGGAGGCGTGATCGTGGTGGGAAGCATCGTCGTGTACAACGTGCTGCTGGCAAAGCGAGGCGGCCGGGCCTGATCTTTTGATAGGCGTGGAACAAACATCGCCGATCCCGCGTTATATTACCGGAGCCTCCGGAAGGGCCCGGATCAATGAAAGGATGAGTGAGAAAAATGAGGAAACTGATCGCTGTCGTACTGATCGCCATGATGTTGTTCACCTGCTCCGCTCTGGCGGAGAACACACTGGGGGGCTGGACCCTGTCCGAATCCATCGAGCTCACGGAGGAGAAGACCGCGCTGTTCGATAAAGGCATGGAAGGGCTCCTGGGCGTGGATTACGTGCCCCTGGCCTACCTGGGCTCCCAGGTGGTGGCCGGCAGGAACCACTGCTTCCTGTGCAGGGCCACGGTGGTCTATCCCGGTGCTCAGAGCGTCCTGGCGCTGGTGTACCTGTATGAGGACCTGTCCGGCGAGGTGAGCGTTACGGATATCCTGCCCTTCGACATCGGCGAGATGCCCTTTGAGGACGCGGATGCGGAGGAGTTCACCACCGGTCCGTCCGTGCCCTGACCACGCATGTCTTTTTCATCAAAGGGGGCTGTCATAGGCCCTCTTTTATTGTATAATCATATCATCGTGAGCATGGATTATCGTTTGATATCGGAGGGACAGGATGGAGTATCTGGACCTGAGCGGGATCTGGGAAATGAGCTTGACTTCGGACCGGGGCGGCCGGCCGCCGGTAAAGTATGATGACGTGATCCGCTTGCCGGACACCACGTCCCGTGCCCAGAAGGGACACAAGAGCGGGGAACGCTTCAGCGGATACCTGACGGATCCCTACGCCTTTGAAGGCTGCCTGTGGGTCCGCCGGGAGGTGGTCGTTCCCGAAAACTGGGAGGGCATGGAGATCACCCTGATGCTGGAAAGGACGAGGCGGACGAGCCTTTTCCTGGATGGTAAACGGATCGGGGCCCAAAACAGCCTGTGCACACCGCACCGCTATGTCCTTCCGGCCCTTTCCCCCGGTCGCCATCAGCTGGAGATCGCGGTGCGCAACACCGGCTATCCCACCCGCGGCGGCCATATGACCTCTCCGGACACCCAGACCAACTGGCTGGGCATCCTGGGCAGGATGGTCCTTGAGGCCCGTCCGCGGGGTCATATCATGGAAGTGAAGGTGCTTTCCTCCACCCGGGCGCAGGAAGTGAGGTTCTTTACGCGCGCCTGTGAGGCGGGGGAGGCGGAATACAGGGTGGATTCCGGGCCCGCAGCGCGGGCGAAGGTCGGCCCCCGGGGCGTGACGCTCTCGTACCGCCCGGCGGCGCCCCTGGATGAGTGGGACGAGTTCAGCCCCGTGACCCACACCCTGGAGGTCACGATGAACGGCGACACCGTCAGCACTGTTTTCGGTGTCAGGCGCGTGGAGACATTCGGCCGCCGGCTCCTGGTCAACGGCCGGGAGACTTTCCTGCGCGGCCGGGTGGACTGCATGCTTTTCCCTGAGACCGGCTACGCCCCGATGGACGAGGAGAGCTGGGCGCGGGTCATGAAGACCGCGAAGGCCTACGGCATCAACCATTACCGTTTCCACACCTGCTGCCCGCCTGAAGCGGCCTTTTCGGCGGCGGATCGTCTGGGCATCTATCTGGAACCGGAACTGCCCTTCTGGGGCACTGTGCCGGAGGAGGATACGGCGGAATGGCGGTATCTGAAGGCGGAGGGCATCCGGATCCAGAGAGAGTTCGGTAACCATCCGTCCTTCCTGCTCATGTCCCTGGGCAATGAGCTGTGGGGCAGCGCGAAGCGTCTGGAGAGCATCCTGCTGGATTACCGCCGGAAGGACGACAGGCATTTGTACACCGACGGATCCAATAATTTCCAGTTCGCGCCCGCCGTGCTCCAAAACGCCGATTTCCTGTGCGGTGTGCGCCTTTCTGAGCACCGGCTGTACCGGGGCTCCTATGCCGCCTGTGACGGGCCCCAGGGCTTCATCCAGACCGACGCGCCGGAAACGGTCCACACCTATGACGATATCATCACCTGTCAGGGAGCGGACGAGGAGAACAGGGCCGGCAGGATCAGCGTCCAGGTGGGTACGGGATCCAGGATCGTGGAATCCGGAGGGTCCCGCGGCGTCGTCCCGCAGATCCCGGTGATCTCCCACGAGGTGGGCCAGTACGAGGTGTATCCGGATTACGGCGAGATCGCCCGGTATACGGGGGTGCTCAAAGCGGAGAATATCCGCTTGTATCGGGAAAACGCGGAACGCAAGGGTCTTCTGCCCTGGGCGGACCGTTTCTTCCGGGCCTCCGGTGCCCTGGCGGCGGACTGCTACAAGCGGGAGATCGAGGCTGCTCTCAAGTCCCGGGAGCTCTCCGGTTTCCAGCTGCTGGATCTGATGGATTTTTCCGGCCAGGGAACGGCCCTGGTGGGCATGCTCAACGCTTTCATGGAGCCCAAAGGCATCATTTCGGCGGAAGAGTTCAGGCAGTTCTGCGCTCCGACGGTCATCATGGCGGCTTTCCCGAAGTTCGTGTATTCTGTGGGGGAGGAGATCGCCCCGGAGGTGCTCCTGTTCAATACGGATCCGGGCTTTGCCGCGGCATCGGCGGATTACCGGATCGAGTCGGAGGGGAAAACGCTCCTGTCGGGCACGCTGCCCATTCTTCCCGACGGACGGGTGACGCCCCTGGGCGCGGTGCGCTGGCATCCGGATGAGCTTGCCGGGCCGGCGGTCTGCCGCCTCATCCTGACCGTGCCCGGCACGGCCGTTTCCAACAGCTACCGTTTCACTGTCTATCCCAGGTGTTCCGTCAGGATCACGCGGGACATGATCGAAACAGAGGAGGGCCGTATCCCCCTTGTCCGCAGCCTGAATGAGGCGGAAGAACTGCTCCGGCAGGGGAAAACGCCGCTGCTCGTCCCCGAGGCCGGGGACAGCCTGCCGGGCACCTACTGCACGGATTTCTGGTGTTACCCCATGTTTTATTCCATCGCTGAGAGCATGGGAAAGCAGGTGCCCGTGGGCACTTTGGGCTGCCTCATCGAAAAGGATCACCCGGCGCTGAAAAGCTTCCCCGCGGAGACTTATTCCACGCCGGACTGGTATGAGATCATCACGCACAGCCACTGTGAGGACCTGTCGGAGCAGGACGGGGAGCCTGTAGTGTGGGTGATCGACAATCCCCACCGGGCGCTGAAGCTGGCTCTGCTCTATGAAAAGCCCTCCCGATCCGGGAGAGTGCTCGGCTGTACCTCCCGCCTGTGGGAGATCGCCGACGCCCCGGAGGTGAAATGGTTCGCCCGGGGGCTGGTCAGGTATCTGACGGGGCGTGACCCTGAAAGGGAGGCTGCGGAATGAAAAAGATCCTGGCTGTGCTGACAGTCCTGATCATGATGGGGACTTTCTGCGCGGCGGAAGAGGAGGGCGTGACCTTCGGAGACCTGATCGTGGATCTGGTCACCGCCGGCGAGGCCCCTTCCGATGAGGCGCTTTCAAGGATCGACGCGGACCTTGCGGCTCTGGACGATCCGGTGGCGTCCGCCGTCGCGGAGCACTGGAAAAAGGTCTGGCTCGATCCGGACTACCGCCTGTATCTTTACGGGAAGGACGATCCTTCCGTACTGCCCGTCAGGGGAAAGCACGCCTTCGTGGTGCTGGGCTACGCTCTCAGGAACGGGGAGATGGCGGATGAGCTGATCGGCCGGTGTGCCGCGGCGGCCGCGGCGGCCCGGGCTTTCCCGGATTCCATCCTGGTGTGCACCGGCGGGCCCACGGGTGCCAACAATCCGGACAAGCACACCGAAGGGGGCATGATGAGGGATCACCTGATCGATGTTTGGGGCATCGCGCCCGGAAGGATCTTCACCGAGGAGCAGGCCCTCACCACGGCCCAGAACGCGCTCAACACCCTGAAGATCCTGATGGCGCAGGGGATCGAGACCCTGACGGTGGTCACGTCCGATTATCATCAGCTCTGGGGACAGACTTTGTACAACGCCATGGCTGCCCGATGCCTTCGGGATCACGGATACCGTCTGGAGATCATCGGCAATTACTGCTGGTATACCGGACGGGCCGAGGGTTACCGGGAGAGCGCGATGGAGATCACCGCCTCCCAGCTGGCTTCGGTGCTGGAACTGCCGCCCGAACAGATCCGGACCGTCAGGACCATGGGCCGCCCGGAGGAATGACCGTGTCCGGCTATGTATCAGGAGAATAAAAGACGCGGCCCGGCGCTTTTCAGGCACCGGGCCGCGTATCCGTTTCCGGGACGCTTACAGCATCTTCTCCTGCCAGAGGGCCTGCACCCTCTCGTAACCGGCCAGGTCACCGATATCGTACCGGCGTCCGGGCATCCGATAGGCGTGCATGGGCGTCCTTTTTGACAGCCAGGCCGCCAGGCTGCCCGGCGCGTCAGCGCCGCAGCCGTTTTCCAGCGCCTCGGGGATCCGTTCAAGATCACCGGCCCGGTAATAGTAAAAGGGCGGCACGGCCAGGTGCCCTTTCGGCTCGCGGGGTTTCTCTTCATAGGAGGTGATGACGCCATCGGGATCCACGGTGATCACAGCGGTCTTTTGAAGGGCTTCCAGGCGGGTCTCCTCATGGCACATCACCGCGGAGGTGCCGCAGCCGCGGGCATATTCCACGAATCCCTTCAGGGAAAAATCCAGCATGTTGTCCCCGGCCATGACAAGGCAGTCCCCGTCGATCTTCAGGGCCTCCAGGGTATATTGGATGTCCCTCACGGCGCCCAGGCGGGTCTCGTTGCTTTCGGTGCCGTCGTCCACCACCGTGACGGGCTGGGGGGCGGTCGCGGCCCAGGCGCGGAAATGATCCGCGAACCGGTGATTGGTCACCACCGCGAAGCCATCCACGGTACCGTCAAGATCCTCCGTGAGCCACTGGGCGATGGGCTTGCCGGCCACGGGCAAAAGGGGCTTGGGAAAGTTTTTCGTCAGGGGATAGAGCCGCGTGGCGTAGCCGGCGGCGAGGATGACGCATTTCATAATTTGACTCCGTC
>CACZOZ010000374.1:0-2390 GCA_902782865.1 uncultured Eubacteriales bacterium | reverse complement strand
TGAAATTTCGCCGAAGGCGAAGTGAAATGCGCCTGACGGCGCGTTGCGGTACAAATTCCTTGCGGAATTTGGTTTGAGATGAAGGAATGACGGGGCGACCTCATCCCCCATGGGATGGGCTCCGTAAGAAGGTCGGATGAGGTCAGATACCCTTCGATGATCGCCCCTTTCCCAGCTTGTTTCTTCCCCCGGGTGTCATACTGAGTCCATACGGATGACGAAGTATCTGTTCTGAAGCTTGATCAGGTGCGTTGGGCAATGAGTGCACTCCGCTTTTTTCTCCGGCTACCGCGTCCCTTCCCACGATGTCCTGCCTGCCGCAAAACAGATGCTTCCGGGCCGAACACCGTCAGCATGACGGGGTTTGGAGCGGGCAGCCCCCGATGATACGCCATGAGTAACATGAAGAACGGGGAAGGAACGGACGGGGTTTAATTGTGAATGAAGACGCTTCGCTAATGAAGACGCCTGACGGCTAATGAAGCCGCTTCGCTAATGAAGCCGCTTCGCTGATGAGGAATTGGTTTTACCAGGCGGAGGGGCGGGCAGCGCCTCATGGAACGCGATGCGGACAGCAGGTGATATCTGTATGGACCGATCCGGGATCTCTTCATCAGCCCTTCAGGGCGTTTTTATCAGCGGAGCGGGCCCACGGCCCTTATCCCCGATCGAAATGCCTGAACCCCAGGGCGGCGCCGCAGCTTTCCCGCACCACCAGGGTGGCGTCCCGCACGATGGCGAAGGAACGGGAGGCGGATTCCCGGGCGACCAGCAGTTCCCGCACGGCGCTTTGCGCCATTTCCGCGGGGTGGAGATCCACCGAGGTGAGGGGCGGGTCGGCGTAAGGGCAGAAGAACTGGTTGTCACAGCCCACGATGGCCATGTCCTCCGGCAGCTTCAGGCCCATCTTCTTGAGCTGGCGGATGGCGCCCAGGGCGACCAGGTCATTGAAGGCCACCACGGCGGTGGGCCAGCGCTTCCTGTCGAGGGTGGAGAGCATCCGCAGGATCGCCCTTTCCCCGCCCTCCATGTCATACCCCGCGTCCACGTGGTAGGCCGGGTCGTCGGGAAGGCCCAGCAGCCTCAGCTGCTCCAGGAAAGTGACGCCCCGGCTGGAGGCGTCTTTATTGTGCATGGATCCGCCGATGAAGGCGATCCGCCGGTGGCCCAGAGTGTGCAGATGACGCACCGGCAGGCGGGCGCAGTTGAGCAGGTCGCTCTCGATGCGGATGCAGTCCAGCTCCACCCCGGGCGGGCAGATGGCCGCCACGGGCATGTAGTGGGAAAGGCGCGCCATGGCGTCGTTCAGGTCCGCCCGGTCGGAGGACCAGATATTGCCGGCGAACAGCACGCCGTCCATCCGGCACCGGATCAGCTCCCGGACGATATCGGCGGAGATGGCCTGGTTTTCTTTCGTCTGGATGAGGCGCACGCTGCACCCGTTCCCGTCGGCTTCCCAGTAGGCGGCGTCAAAGATCTGGGAAAAGTACAGGTTGGTGATGGAAGGGAGGACCACCGCCAGCGCCCTGGACCGGCCGCTCTCCAGGCTCTGGGCGGATCGGCTGGGAGCGTAGGCGTGCAGGTCGATCACCCGCTGCACCTTTTCCCGGGTGTCTTTGCGCACCGCCGCGTCTCCCCGGACCACCCGGGTGACTGTGGCGGTGGAGACGCCCGCTTCCCTGGCGATATCATAGATGGTCGTCTTCGCTTTCATTTCGGTTTCGCTCCTTCCGGGCCCGGCGCGAAAACGCGCCGAAGGGAACATTTATACTCATTATAGCATGAACGCGGCTGAAAAACAAGGAAAATGTTACCGATAACATTTTGTTTCGAAGAGATTTTTGGATCTTTTTTCGATTTTTGCTTGACAATCGGGCGTTGAAACACTATAATCGAGGCAAATCAGAGCGAAAGGAACGGGGTCCAAGGACGGGCAGATCAGTTGTACCGGCACCTGTTTATGAAACCGATAACATTTCGCTCAATAAGAATGGAGGAACTACAAAATGAAGAAAGCGCTTTCCATGCTGCTGGCCGCGATGATGCTGCTCACGCTGGCCCTGCCGGCCCTGGCGGAGGACCAGGTGCTTACGGTCGTGACCTGGGACGCCACCACCACCCCCTACCTGATCGCCCAGAAGGAAGCCTATGAAGCCTCCCATCCCGGCGTGAAGATCGAGTATGTGGACGTCGCCTCTCAGGACTACGGCATCAAGGCAACCACGATGCTCTCCGGCGGCGACACCAGCGACGTGTTCATGGTGAAGGAACTGGACGACATCATCAAGTGGCAGGCCCAGGGCTTCGCCGAGCCCCTGAACGCCTATGTGGAAAAGACCGGCTATGACCTGTCCGGCTTCGTGGGCACCGAAAAGAACTACTGCGTGGGC
>CACZOZ010000373.1:0-2068 GCA_902782865.1 uncultured Eubacteriales bacterium | reverse complement strand
GCGGATCACCGGGGCCAGGATCATGATCCGCGCTCCTTCCGGTTCCGCCATGACGGCATCGACCATCTCGTCGATGGTCTGCTGGGTGATCTCCCGGCCGCACTCCGGGCAGTGGGGCTGCCCCACCCGGGCGTACAAAAGGCGCAGGTGGTCATAGATCTCCGTCACCGTGCCCACCGTGGACCGGGGGTTGCGGGACGTGGTCTTCTGATCGATGGATATGGCGGGAGAAAGCCCCTCGATGGCGTCCACCTCGGGCTTCTCCATCTGGCCGAGGAACTGGCGGGCATAGGAGGACATGCTCTCCACATACCTCCGCTGCCCCTCGGCGTAGATCGTATCGAAAGCCAACGAGGACTTGCCCGACCCGGACAGGCCGGTGAATACCACCAGCTTGTTCCTGGGGAGGGTCAAGTCCACGTTCTTCAGGTTATTCTGCCTGGCGTTTTTGATGACGATGCTGTCCAGCATAATTCCTCCAATGGTCTTCGTATCAGAGGCATTATACCAGTCGAAGCAGGATAATTCAACCCAAAATACGCAACTTGCGAAATTTTAAACGGTCGATATTGCGTATATTGCGTTACTCACCGTACAGTTCACGGCACAGTTCGATGCCATACTCCTCAAGATACACGTAAGCGTTGAGCAGGGAGGCGTCAGAAGAGTCGTCCATCCGGTCGCCGAGGAGCTCCTCGGCCACGGACTCGAAGGACGCCCGCCGGTCCGTCACCACGTTTCGCTCCTCCGCGGGCAGGGACGCTTCCCATTCCGCGAACATGACGGACATGGCCCGCATCCACAGCTCGCAGCCCCGCTTTGTCAGGACGCGCTCAAGCTTCGCCGGCGCGCCGGGCCTGTAGATCAGGCTGGACAGATAGCCCTGATCCAGGTGCCGCCAGCAGTACACCGCGCTCCAGACGTCCTTGCTCTGGAAGGAACAGGAAGCGGGATACCGGTCCTTGAGCTCCGCGTCCGACAGCCCGTCCCCCTCCATGACGCCGAAAGCGGTGGCATACAGGTCAAAGACCATCGCCACCAGATCGTCGCTCGCCCGGCCGTCGGCCTTCAGGCCGCAGTAAGTCTGGAAGAGCTTCACGGCCGCTTCGGTCTTCTGGCCGTAGGAACCGTCGGGCTCGTCCTCGAGGAAACCGAGCTCCAGGAGCATCCGCTGCAGCTCCGCCACGTTTTCGCCGCTGTCCCCTTTCCTGATCTCGGCGGACACCGGAGCGCAAAGGAGCAGCAATCCCATGACCAGCGCAGCGGCTCTCAAATACAGTTTTTTCATACCGGACCTCCTTGATCCCGCGCCAGACGGCGCTCATACTCGAAAATATACTGCTGGTACACCCCGCACCAGGGAGCGTACCGGGAAAACGGGAACCCGTCGGGATACTCCCGCTCAAACACCCGGCGGATCCACACATCCACCGGGCAGGCATCCAGATAATGGAACCCGAACAGTGCGGCGCAGGCAGCCACCTTGGGCCCCACACCGTAAAGAGCCGTCAGCGCCTGAAGGCATCCGGAAAGGCCGCAGGCGCCGAGGTCCGCAAAGGCGATCTGACCGGAAGCGGCCTTCTCCGCCGCCGAGAGCACATAGCCCGCGCGGTAACCCAGGCGGCATTTTTCAAGGCCCGCCATCCCCAAAGACAGGACCTGCTCCGGAGAGGGGAACGGGAGGACGCATCCCTCGGCGGTCTCCCCCTCCCCCGCGGCCATGGCGCATAAAAAGCTGACGGACCGGCGGATCTGCGGGATGCTGCGGTTCTGGGAGATGATGAAACTGATGAGGACCTCCCATGGATCCTGACGCAGGATCCTCAGCCCGGCGCCCATGGCGCAGGCCTCTTTAAGGTAGGGATCATCATCCGTCACCCTGGCCCTGATCGCCGAATAATCGGTCTCCCAGTCAAAGTAGGGCTTCCAGACGCTCTCGAACTCATCCCCGGAACAGCTCAGGCTCCAGGCATCATCGCCTGCGGGGATCAGAAGGAGCGTCCTGCCCGCGTGGGGCACCAGGATCGAGCCGTCATCCCCGACCTGCCAGCGGAAGCACTGGCCGCTG
>CACZOZ010000372.1:0-2616 GCA_902782865.1 uncultured Eubacteriales bacterium | reverse complement strand
GCGCAGATCATCTCGGACCGTTTTTTCAGGCCCGGGCAGGCGTACGGCATCGGGATGAAGCCCTTTCATAACGCTCAGGGCCGGGTCATGCTGTACCAGCCGGCCGTCCGGTACGACGGGGAATGGTTCGTTTTCCAGCCCGTCCGCCGGGATGGGTTCCTGTTCGCGTATTATGAGCGGGAGACGTCCTGGGCGGAGGACTGCCCGGAAAACACATCCATGGTGGTGGAGATCCTTGAGTCCCGGGACGCGTCCGGCCGGCCCGAAACATACTTCGCGGTCTCTTCCCACAGGATCGGGGACTTCAGGTATGAGATCCGGCGCGCCGGGATATCGGACGCCTTCGACACGGATATGATCGACGCGTCGACCTTTCCCACCACGCTGGAGGAGGTCTTCGCCCTGTGCGAGCCCAACGGGTGACGGGCCTTGATCGACCGGCCCTGCTCCGGTATTTCCCGGGGCAGGGTTTTTGTCTGTTCCGGGCCCGTGTTTTCCCGGGCCCCGCTCCCACTTGACCGAAAAATGCGCGGATTGTATAATGTATATGGTATAAGGGGGCTTATATTCCGGTGTGCCCCCGGTGCCGCGCCAGATGTAAAACCTTGACTGTCCCGCTCTTTTCCGGGCGGGGCTGTGGTAGAATGATCGGGAGGTCCCATGTTTTTCAGGTCCCGGAAGATCCAAAAGCCCCTGCCGGACAGCGTGGAGGAATGCCTGGCCCTGTCCGTGACCGCGGCCGATCCCCGGGACAGGCGGAAATATGTGGAACACGCCCTTGAGATCGACGGGGACGACCTGAAGGCCAACCGGGCCCTGCTGATGCTGGGCCGTCTGGGGGAGGGCGGCAGGATCGACGCGGATCTTTCCCGGATCAAGAGCTACCTGCTCACGATTTTCGTGAAGCCCGACAGCTTCACCCCGGAGCAGCGCCGCGCCATGGCCCGGGAGATCTATGATCATCCCCAGCTGAAAAAGTGCCTGGACCTGTGCGCGGACAGGGAAAAATTCCTCCGGGCGTACATCCGGGACCTGAGCGGAGAGTACGCCCAGCTCTTCATCGATTCCGCCGGTGAATTCTCCGGCTCGCTCCTGGGCTTTTCCACGCCGCAGAGCCGGGTGAACGCGCGGGTCGCGCCCTTTACGAAAGCGCTCACCAATATCCTTGACTGCCCGGATCTTGCCCGGGAGGAAAGGCTCCTGCTCCTTGAGGCCATGCGCGATAACGCCAAGATGATCCTCGGGAGCGACGGCATGGCCCGGATCTATAAGGAACTCCCACCCCGGGTGCTTTCGGCCCTGGAAGCGGAAGAAGAATGAACGGTCCCCATATTCGGACCATCTGAAAGGAAGAACTTTTTAGATCATGACAGGGAAGGGAAAAACCGCAAAAGAGCGTTCGCGCGTGAGCCCCGGGTATGTCGCCCGGGCGGCCGCGGCGCTGCTGGTCCTTTTCCTGTGCGCGGTGATCTATTTCAGCGGCGTGCTCATGGACAGGGACGAGGAAAGCTCCCCCCTCGAGGCGGAAGCGGCCGAAGCGGCCCCGGCGTCCCTGAAGCCCGGCCTGTATGAGAGCGTGGCGGCGCTGCGCACGGCGGTGGATTTCCCGCTGATCGCCCTGGACGAGGGCTGCGTCGTCCAGGCGGACAATGTGGACTGGCAGGGCATCAGCGCCCGCCTGGTCACGCTGCGCTTCACCTCCGGGATCGAGATCACGGCGGCCGCGCCCGCGGAAGCGGCGCCCCTTCTCAAGCGCGGGGGCATGACCCTCGCCGGGAATACGGACCTGAAGGTGGTCACCATGGACGCTTCCCTGGCCATGGGCCCGGGCGGCGCCTGCCTGTATTTCAGCTCCGGCCAGGCGGCCTACTGCCTGTACGGCCCCGGGATGACGGGGGAGCAGGTGCTTCATGTGGGCCTGGGGCTCACTTCGAGGAACGTGTACTGATAAAAGGAGATGACGGATATGAAACGCTTTACGGCGATCCTTCTGGCGCTCATGATCCTCCCCATCGGCGCGCTCGGCGCCTCGGTGAGGGATATCGGGACCATGGAAACGGAACACGACAGCGGCGTGAACGCCCTTTTGGATGTGGTGCTCACCGCGGCCATGGTGCGGGACGAGCGGGCCCTGGCCGAGGGTGAAAAGCCTTCGGAAGGGCTCGTCGAGGCGGTGTTCGGCGTGTACACCTACTGCGAGACCGGCGCCCTCACGGCGGAACTGAGCGGGGAGGACGCCGCGGCGCTCTACCGGGCCTTCTTCGGGGAAGGGGAGTATGCCCTGCCCGAGAGCGGCAGCTGCCCCTGCGTTTCGATCGAGGACGGCGTGATGAAGATGGACCTGGAGGAGCTGGCCGAAAGGCCTCTGGCGGGCCTGTGGATCTACGAGACCCGGATCCCGGAGGAGAACAGGGTGATCGTCAAGGGCGACATGTTCACCGCCCGGGGCTATGTGTTCGCCTCGGCCTGGGATGTGCCGGACTGGGCGCTCACCTGGTACTGCTCCGCCTCGGCCCTGCTGGAGCGGGACGAGGGCGCCCTGTTCGGCTGGCGCGTGGTATCCTTTGAGCTGGGGGAGATCTATCTGGACGGGGCCGTGACGGGATGGAGAGAGGT
>CACZOZ010000371.1:0-2275 GCA_902782865.1 uncultured Eubacteriales bacterium | reverse complement strand
TTACCTGTCGCGCCTGAAGCTCATCCGCCGCTGGTCCCTCATGCGGAACACCCAGCCGGAGAACGATGCCGAGCATTCCCTGCAGGTTGCCATGATCGCCCATGCGATCGCGGTCATCGCGCGTGACCGGTATCACAAAGCCGTCAATCCGGAGCATGTGCTTTCCCTCGCCATCTATCATGACGCCACCGAGGTCATGACCGGCGATCTGCCGACCCCGGTCAAGTACAATAACGACGAGCTCCGCGGCGCCTATCACCGGCTTGAGGATCTCTCGGCCGATCGCCTGCTCTCCCTCCTGCCGGAGGATCTGTTCCCGGCTTTCGAGCCCTTCATGAAGCAGACTCCCGGCTATGAGCATACCCTCGTCAAGGCCGCGGACCGCATCTCCGCCTACATCAAGTGCCTGGAGGAACAGCAGGCCGGCAATCATGAGTTTGACTATGCCGCGGAAAATGTCCGCCGCAGCCTGGATGCCATTGATCTGCCGGAGGTAAAGGATTTCCTGACCGATTTCCTCCCCGCCTTCACCATGACCCTGGACGAACTCAACCACCCCTCCCCGTCGCACTGAGGGAACATCCATCCCCAACCCAAAGCCTTGGCAGTGAGCGTTGGACAGTTATCTGAATTTATTTTGAGGAGGCTTCAATAATGAAGAAAACCCTTTCCCTGCTCCTGGCCCTGTGCCTGCTCCTCCCCGTCCTTGCCTTCGCGCAGGAGGAAGAGCTGGATATCGAAGAGATCTATGAAGATGTCGACCTGGACAACACCGAAGCCGACCTGGATACCGGCAATGAAGACGCTGCCGATCCAAGTCTGGGCTCCGGCGACGTGCTGACCGAAGAGCAGCAGAAAGAGCTGGCCGAGTCTCTGGAGTCCAAGGACTATGTGCCGACGAACCTGACGGTGGATAATCTCTATATCAACCCGAACCTTCCGGACAACGTCATCAATATCCTCCTTCTGGGCGTGGATACCCGCGAGGCGGAGCTTGTCGACAAGGATATCAAACGCGCCGATGTGCAGATGATCCTTTCCTATAATCTGGACAACGGCTCCATCAAGCTTTCCTCCATCCTCCGTGACACCCTGGTCACCAACCCCTTCACCGGAAAAAACAGCGCCATCAACGAGTCCTATTCTTCCTATGATGAGAAGAACATCTTCCACGACAATCCCGAGCGTTCCCTCGCCACCATCAATTATAACTTTGAAATGAACATCCCCTATTACGTCACCATCAACTTCCACGGCGTGGCGGCCATCGTGGATGCACTCGGCGGCGTAGATGTGGACCTGACGAAGGGCGAAGCCTGGAATATCAACTATTATCTGAAAAAGAACGGTAAAAAAATCGCCCGCACCTATGATACCCTCGCCAAAGGCGAGAAGCGCCAGGCCCTGGAGGTCCGGGACGGCGTCCAGCACCTGGACGGCATCCAGGCCCTGATGTACGCCCGCCTGCGCAAGTCCCTTTCCAGCAAGTATGATATGGGCGGCGACTGGAAGCGCACCGAGCGCGCCCGTCACCTGCTGGACCTGCTCCTCCAGAAGGTGCTGAAGATGGATGCTATGGATATTCTCGATCTGGCTGGCACGGCGATTGAGTATGTCAATTCGAACATGAATATCGATACCATTCTCGACCTGATCCTGAAGGTGCTCCGCAGCGGTATTACCGATAAACTGAGTTCGACCGATACCCTCATCGAGCAGTTCCGCATCCCTATGGGCGATGCCGAAACCGGCGACAAGACCTGGTCCTATGACAACGACTCCGGCAAGATCTTCATGAGCCGCAAGAACGGCAACTTCCAGAAGAACATCGAAGCCCTGCACGAGTTCATCTACGGCAAATACTATCCGGCGAATCCCTGAGTTCCTGCATATACAAATCAGGCGCGGTTCATCACGAACCGCGCCTGATTTGTATTCCCTTTCCACCATGGTGTTTCAGCCGAAGGGGTCAAGGGGGCGATCGGAAAGCCCCCTGAATTCCTTTTCCGCTGGCTTTCCAGTAGAAAAGGCAGAGCGCGCCGTAAACAGCGATCCCGGTCGCCGTCATAATGCCCAGATTCACCCAGGTTTCCGCCGGCACCAGCCGGCCAACCACCCTCACGCACACCAGCATGATCCCGCCGATCACCGCGTAAATCCCGACATAGCTGAGGTAGGTCCTGTATGGCAGTTCCTTCCGCAGGATGAGATACTGCACCACCGGCACCGTCGTCTCCGCCAGCAGCGTCCCAACCACCGCGCCCATGCTCTTCAT
>CACZOZ010000370.1:0-2007 GCA_902782865.1 uncultured Eubacteriales bacterium | reverse complement strand
GCGGATATCCCGCTGGATCACCTCCTGAGCAAGGCTTTCGCGAAGGCGCGGGCGGCGCAGATCGAATTCGGCAAGACGAAGAAGGCGGAAAAGCTCAGCGTCTACGATTACAGCGACGCGGGCGAATCGCAGGATACGACGCATTTCTCCGTGGCGGATGCGGACGGAAACATGGTCTCCTGCACCCAGACCGTTAACGGCATCTTCGGCTCCAAGATCTGCGTGGGCAAATACGGGATCGTGCTGAACAACGTCATGGCGGCGTTCTCCACGAGCGTGAACTCCAACAACAAGTGCGAACCCGGCAAGACGCCCAACAGCTCCATGAGCCCCTCGATGGTCCTGGACCCCGAAGGCAGGCCTTATCTGGTGCTGGGCAGCCCCGGCTCCCGGAAGATCATCACCACGCTGACGCAGGTCCTGGTCAACGTGCTGGATTTCGGGATGGGGATACAGGAAGCGGTAGATCAGCCGCGCGTCTTCAACGATACCGAGCGGGAGTATGATTACGAGGATCGTTTTGACGCGGCCGTGATCGGTGCGCTTGAGAAGATCGGCTATGATCTGCACGGCTCGGACGATTTCAACAAGATCTTCGGTTCCGTGCAGGCGATCCAGTACAAGGACGGTGTGATTTACGGGGCGGCCGATCCCCGGCGGGACGGCAAGGCCATCGGATATTAAGGAATACCACCGGGAGGCGAACCCTCCGTTTATCAAAAAAGAAGAAAACGAGGAAACAACGATGAAAAAACTGACTGTTTTTGTTCTGGCGCTTGCCATGATCCTTTCCCTTGCCGCCTGCGGCAGCGATCCCGTTCCGACCGCGCCGGCCACCAAGCCGGCCCAGACTTCGGCGGATAAGCCTGCGGAGACCACGAAAGCCGGTCAGCCGGCTCCGGCTGAGACCACCGAGGCCGGAAAACCTGCCGAAACGGCGGCTCCCGGCACGGATATCCCCGTCCTGTTCCAGGGTCCGGCTCTGGTAACGACTGCCGGTCAGAGCGCGGACGGCACCGTGGCGGAATCGCTGCTGACCCGTGCCGGCGTGGAATGCGACGTCGTCGGCATGGCGGGGCCGGATGATCTGGCCGGTCACAGCTGCCTGGTACTGGTCGCCGGCGGTTCCTCCAAGGGCCTCGGCCAGGCGGGTATCAAGGAAGAGCAGGAGCTTGCCCGCGTCCGCGAACTGATCGATGCGGCCAAGGCGCAGAACATCCCGATCCTGGCCATGCACGTGGGCGGCACGACCCGCCGCGGGAACCTCTCCGACAAGTTCATCCCGGATGCCATGGAATGCTGCAACGCGGCCATCATCGTGCAGGAAGGCGATGAAGACGGCCTGATGAAGAACATCCTGGAAAAGAACGGAACGCCTTACTATTACATTGAAAAGCAGAAGGACGGCACGGCCGTCGTGAAGCAGCTCTTCGGGAAATAAAGTCCCCTCGGAGGAAAAACGGTGAAAGAAAGTATCCTTGCTTTGCTGGTCATGGCGGCGGTCTTTGCCGGGCTTTGTTTTATCGCAAAGCTGCATATCAGCATCTGTCTGGCCTGCGCCGCCCTGGCGGGCTGCCTGGTCAGCGGCAACGGCCTGGGTCTGAGGTATCTGGTGGAGGGCTCCTTCTCCTATCTGGATACCATCCTGGTCATCGCCACCGCCATGATCTTTATGAAAGTCATAGAAGCCGTCGGCACGCTGGAGGCTATCTCCACGATGATCCTGCGGCGCTTCTACCGGCGGCCGGCGCTGCTGCTGATCTGCCTGACCATCCTGATGATGCTGCCGGGCATGGTGACGGGGTCTTCGACGGCGGCCGTTCTGTCCGTGGGCAGCATCGTGGCGCCGGTCATGCTGATGCTCGGCATCGACGCGGTGACGACCGCTTCCCTGGTCGCCTACGGGGCTATTCTGGGCATGATCGCGCCGCCTGTCAACCTGCCGGCGCTCATGATCTGCAGCGGCGTAGACGTCCCCTTCGTTTCCTTTGAGCTGCCTCTGCTGCT
>CACZOZ010000369.1:0-2493 GCA_902782865.1 uncultured Eubacteriales bacterium | reverse complement strand
CTTGGTGGTGCCGGGCTCGGCGCACAGGGCACCGCACTCCAGGATCTTGCCCAGGTGATAGCACAGGGCCGGGTCGTGCCCGCGGAAGATGCCCACGGCCGCGAAGGGCGCGGGATCGTAGGCGCGGCCGCAGATCACGATGTCCGGCTTTTCCTGAAGGGCCTCCAGGATGGGTTCGACGCCCATCTGGGCCACCACCCCGTTGGTCGCGTCCAGTGTTTCGGGGGTGATGTCGGGCACGTTGGGGGACATCTTTTCCACCCGTCCTGCCCGGCAGGCCTTCAGGATGTCTTCCTTGGGGATGTCGGCCCAGATCACCGCGAGCTTCGGCCGCCAGGCCATTTCATCCGCGATCTCCCGGACGATGGAAAGGGTCCACAGCGTGTGCTTGCGGGCGCCGGATCCGCCGGCGGAGCCCACCAGAAGGGGGATGCCCCTGTCCCGGGCCCCTTCCATCAGGGCTTTCAGGTCCTTCTTCGCCGCCCTGCGGCTGACGATCGCCGTGCCGGCGCCCAGCTTGTGGGGCCCGGCGTCGGTGCTGCCGGCGTCCACCACGATGGCGTCCGGCTTCTCATCCAGCGCTCTTTTGAACGATCCCTCGGGGAACCCGTAGCCCAGGATCCCGCAGGGGGACAGGATAGTGGTCATCATATTTCGCTCCTGTTTCATCTCCGGCCCGGACTCATCCCGGCCGGGCATCGCACCGGGGTTTTGATATCGTGACAAACGAACCAGTCATACAGTTCCCGTTCGAGATACGCGTGGTCGAAACAGCCGTGCTTTACGCCGGGGTACATCGTCAGGCGCCGGTCTGTCCGCGGTTCGAGGTCCGTCAGCTGCCTTAACACGCTCAGGGAATGCTCAGGCAGGACGATGTCATCCTCCGTGCCGTGAAAGAGCCATAAGGGAAGATCCTTCATACCGTCGATGGGATACAGCATCCTGTCCGGATCGGTCCTTTCGGAGGCGCGTCCGCAGCACACGGCCGCGGCGGCGAAGGCGTGCGGGAGGAAGCAGGCCAGCCTGAGAGCGCCCCTGCCGCCCATGCTCAGGCCCGTCAGGTACAGCCGGCACGGGTCGATATCGTACGCTTCGCTCACCTGGCGCAGGAATCCCGCGAGCCTCATCATCTGCGTATCCGAGGGACGGCCCGACGCGTCCTCCGTCCAGTGACGACCCTTTTCCAGCTGGGGCGCGATCAGGATGAACGGCAGTTCGTTCCCCGCCGAAACGAACCGGAAGGGCCCCTGGTCCGTCAGGACCGCCGGATCGGCACCGCGTTCCCCGATGCCGTGCAGGAAAAGCAGCGCCGGGCACGGTCGGCCCGGCCGGTGTCCCGGGGGAAGGCGGAGCAGGAAAGGAAACTCGAACCCGGTCATGATGACGCTCATGGACGCGCCGGAGACCGTTCCCGCGCCGGAAAACGCCGGCAGAGCGCCGTGTCTCAGGCGGACGCTCGTTTCCGGCTGCCATCGCACCGTAAACGAGGTGACAGGCCCACGGCCGGATGCGTTTTCTTTGTCGATGGCGCTCCTCACTTCGGCCATGCCGGGGATCCCGTCCCGGAACGCCTGAAGGATCTCATCCATGGGCCGTCTCCGGCTCCTGGCCCCGGATCCTCACGCTCTCGATCAGGGCCGTGGAACCCTCCCGCACGGCGACGCCCACGGCGCCCCGCAGCCAGGGATGGTCCTCGTCTTTTACAGTCAGGGCCACGGGCCCGCATCGGGCGGTGATCTGGTTCCCGCGCGCCGTGACGGTGAGGGTCAGTTTTTCATGAAGGGGCATGGGGCAGGGCACGGAGCCCAGGGTGGTGTACCCGTTGTCGTTCTTGCGGATGGTGAGGTCGTCCCCGTCAAAGCCCACGGCGTAGCACCGGATCGCGCCCTGGACCCGCACGAGCGCGTCGTGCTTTCTGCCGCTCTCCCTTGTCATCACGAAGGAGGCGGTATAATCCTTCCATTCCGATGAACCGGTGTACCATTCTCCCTCGTCCTCACAGGCGATATGAAGGAGCCCGTCCTCAAGACGCGCGGTCCCCTTCATGCGGGAGATCTGGGTGATGTCCGTGTGGCGCTCGCTCCACACTTCCGTTTTCTCGTTTTTGAATTCGAGGGAATAATCCGGCAGGCCGTCAAAGCGCAGGTCGTCGGCCAGCACCACCAGCTGGTAGCCCTTTTTGACTTTCTCGTCCGGCGTCCACAGGCAGAAGCCCGCCTCATCGATGAGGCCGCCCTCCATGGGCGGGATGCTGACGCTGACGCGCTGCCAGGGCGCGCCGTGGGTGAGGCGGACCTTCTCACCGTATACGGTCCTGTCGCGGCGGGTGTCCCGCGCGTAGGCGCAGCCCCAGGTGTCGCTGCCGTAGGCGGGCACCTTCAGCCAGCCTTCCACCCGCTGCCCGGGGTACAGGATGGGGGAGAAGACGGGATCGTACCGGGAATCGCTGAAGTCCTCTTTCCAGTAATAGGTCTTTTTATACAGGAAGAGGGT
>CACZOZ010000368.1:0-3640 GCA_902782865.1 uncultured Eubacteriales bacterium | reverse complement strand
TAAAAGGAGGAGCACGGGATGAAGCGCCTGAGATTCGTCCGGCCCGACGGGAAGTGGTGGAAGGATTTTGCCCTGCTCAACATCGGCACGCTCCTGGTGGCGGTGGGGGTCTACTTTTTCAAGTTCCCCAACCATTTCACCACGGGCGGCGTCAGCGGCATCTCCATCGTGCTCAGCCCCCTGATCCCGGGCGTGAGCGTGAGCTGGATGAACATGATCCTCAACACGGTCCTGCTCCTGATCGGCTGGGCGCTGATCGGGCCGGGCTTTGGGATCAGGACGGCGTATTCCAGCCTGGTCTACAGCCTGATGGCCCTGCTCCTGGAAAAATGGGTCCCCCTGTCCGCCCCGCTGACGGACCAGCCCTTCCTGGAACTGCTCTTCGCCGTGGGCCTGCCGGCTGTCGGCTCGGCGCTGCTCTTCGCGGTCAGCGCCTCCAGCGGAGGGACGGACATCATCGCCATGATCATCAAAAAATACGCCCACATGGAGATCGGCATGGCGCTCATGCTGGCCGATTTCCTGATCGCGGGCGCGTCGATGCTGGTATTCGATGTCAAGACGGGTCTGTTCTCCATCACGGGTCTCGTGATCAAATCCATCCTGGTCAACCAGGTCATGGAGAATATCCATATCTACAAGGTGTTCGAGATCGTGACGGATCGGGCGGACGAGATCTGCGAGTACATCGTCAGGGAATTGAGGCACAGCGCGACGGTGATCCCCGCCGAGGGTTACTACACCCATAAGCCCAAGAAAGTGCTGATGACGGTGGTCAACCGTTCCCAGGCCGTCAGTCTTCAGAAATATGTGCGCTCCGTGGATCCCCACAGCTTCATCACGATCATGTCCACCAGCCACATCATCGGAAAGGGCTTCGCCGGCATGTCCGAGTGATGCGGACACCCCGAATGGCCAAAGTGCACGGATACGGGAGGAGAAAATGGCTTATTACAGGATCGAGTATTTTTCCAACGCTCTGCGCCGGGGCACGTCCTTCGAGATGCTGATCCCGAACGACTACAGGGCGGACCTGGGGGAGAAAGCGCCGGAAAAAACGGTGAGGACCCTTTTCCTCCTGCACGGCTACACGGGAAAGGCGGGCAACTGGGTGCCGGAGGACCTGCCGAAAAAATTCAACTTCGCTGTCGTGATGCCCACGGCCGAAAACTCTTTCTATCTGGACTGGCAGTCCACGGGGCACGCGTATCAGACCCTGGTGGGGGAGGAACTGGTGGACTACGTGCGCCGGACCTTCGGCCTGGCCATGCGCCCTGAGGACACCTGCATCGCGGGCATGTCCATGGGCGGCTTCGGCGCGCTGCATACGGGCCTTAAGTATCCCGGGACCTTCGGGAAGATCGCCGCCCTGTCGAGCGCGCTGATCGTGCATGACATCGCTCATATGAAGCCCGGTGGAAACAACGGCATGGCGAATTACGATTACTACCGCGAGTGCTTCGGGGATCTTAAGACGGTGGAAAAAAGGGACGTGAACCCGGAGGTGCTTTTAAAGCGCCTGAAGGAAACGAACGCCCGGATCCCCGACATCTTCATGGCCTGCGGCACGGAGGATTTCCTGCTGGAAAACAACCGGGCCATGCACAGGTTCCTCACGGAGGAGGAGATCTCCCATCAGTACTATGAGTCCGCCGGCGGCCACGATATGGCCTTCTGGACCGAGTATATCATCAAGGCCGTCCACTGGATGTTCGGCTGAGAGGCGCTTTATGCCTGATCGCTGACCGCCACACAGATGGAACCTACGGGCGTGTCCGTATACATCTCCAGTTCCTTTTCCGTCAGGGTGATCTTGGAGGACAGGGGATCGCATACGAGGAACACGCCCTCTTTATATCCGTACATCAGCACCCAGTGCAGTGTCTTGTCATGCATGCCGTCCGCGTCGCCGGGCACCAGGCACTGGACGATCAGGAGCTTGTCCCGGTCCAGCTGCGCGCGGTACCAGTCCGGGCTGAAAACACAGCCCGTTTCGATGTTCACGCGGTCCGTGATGCTGTGGACCGCGGCTGTATATTCCTCCAGGATCGCCCGGTAGAGGGGTTCCGGATAGTATCCGTCCCGATCGTCCAGGTATGTGTCGGAAGAATGATATACCGCGGTCTTAAGGCCGTTGCGGGACAGGCAGTCCGCGATGGCTGCCGCCAGCGTGCCCTTGAAGGCTTTGCAGCGGTACAGCGCGTACAGCCTGAGTTCCTGACGGGCCGTGGGGTATTTCACTTTCCTGTAATGATCCAGCACCATCAGGATACAGCTGATCCCGCAGGTCTCCAGGCTGTGCTGACGGAAAAATCTGATCTTGTGGTCATCCTTCATGTCGATCCTCCTTGACCGGCGCTCCGAGCCGGACGGCTTCCTTCAGGGGCACGCGCATGGCGCCCGGAAAGGCCAGGGCATCCAGCTCATCCGGGTCGATCCAGATCACCTTCTGCCCCCGGACGGCGGCGCGCTCGCTGTCATAGGGCGTATGGCACACGGTCATTTCCCATATGCGGTGGGTGAATACGTGCCGCGCGGCCGCAAGCACGCTGCAGCCGGTCTGGCCCTCCTCTGCCGGCGGGGCGGCTTCCCCGCCGCGCGGGGACACCGGGAACAGGGACAGCCCCCGGAGCAGGCCCTTTTCCCGACGCGTGACGGCGATGCGTCCGTCGGGAAGGGTGCACAGGCACACCCAGAGAGCTTCCGTGATCTGGGGCTTCTTTTTGTCGCGGACGGGCAGGCCCGCCGCTTCGTCACCGGCCAGGCAGGATGACTTCAGCGGGCAGCGCGGACAGTCCGGGGTGCCCGGCACGCACAGGGTGGCTCCCAGGTCCATCAGGGCCTGGTTCATGTCCCCGGGCCGGTCCGCCGGTATGCTTTCAAGGGCGAGATCATAGAGCCTGCGGGCGGTATCGGGCCTGTCGATGCTGTCCCGGATCCGGTAGAGCCGCGCGAAAACGCGCTTCAGATTGCCGTCCATGGCGGGGATCCTCTCCCCGAAGGCGATGCTGGCCACAGCGGCCGCGGTGTACGCGCCGATGCCGGGCAGCTGAGCCAGTTCTGCGGCGGTGCGGGGGAATTCCCCGCCGTGCTCGTTTTCGATCACGCGCGCGCAGGCGAGCAGGTTGCGCGCCCGGCTGTAGTATCCCAGCCCTTCCCACAGTTTCATCACGTCATCCTCATCGGCCCGGGCCAGGGAGAGGAGCGACGGGTATCTGGCGATGAACCGGATATAATAGGGCTTCACCGTTTCGGTACCGGTCTGCTGCAGCATGATCTCGCTGACCCATACCCTGTAGGGATCCGAAGTGCCGCGGAAGGGAAAGTCTCTCCTGTTTTCGTCGTACCAATCAAGCAGCCTGTCCGTGATATCCATGACGCCTCCCGGCTGAGAGCCGATGCATTAAAAGTGATGCGTCCATTATAACATCGACCGCGGGCGATTAAAAAGGCTCAAAGCAGTAAAAAAGGAAAAAAACGGCTGTTTGAGTCGGCGTGGCCGGGCAGAGGTCCCCCGTGACACGGTAAAACCGAAAATTTTAACGCCAAATAAGCAAAAAAGGGCTTGCAAGATATCGGAAAATGCGGTATATTATGACCGTTGATGTTAGCACTCACCTGCGGCGAGTGCTAACACACT
>CACZOZ010000367.1:0-3266 GCA_902782865.1 uncultured Eubacteriales bacterium | reverse complement strand
GTAATCCCCGTCGGTGTTTTTGCATTCACAGTGTACGGGTAAATCCACGTTTTTGCAAATGCGGGGTCACTTCATATTATCTGACGGAATACGGATCCGGAAGGATCTGTTCTGCGGCAGGCAGGACATAGCGGGAAAGGTCATAACAACTATGCCGGCATACCGCACTCTTGCCTTCCCCCCGGCGCATTGGATCATGCTTCAGAACAGATGCTTCCCCATCCGTATAGGGATCAGGTTGACGAAAAATAGACAACAAAAACGAGGATGACCTCATCCGTCAGGCTGGCGCCTGACGGATGAGGTCACCCCGTTATTCCTTCCGTTCAAATCAAATTCCGCAAGGAATTTGTACCGCAACGCGCAGAATGCGCATTTCACTTCGCCCACAGGCGAAATTTCACACGCCGTCAGGCGTATTTCACGCGCTTCAGCGCATTTCACTGTCGATCGGGGACCTCCTACTCACGGTCTCCCGATCGACACTCCTCCTATTTCCGTCACCCCGTCCACGCCCGTCACGCCCAGGCCGGGCTCATCGGTGAGGGTGATGTCCTTCTCATTGAACACGGCGCCGCCGTGCACCGGGTCCGCGGCGCACAGCATAGGGCCGTCCAGATCGATCCGGGTGATCACGCCGCGGGCGCCGGCCAGATGCACCGCGGCGTTGACGGCCACGCGGCCCTCCAGCATGCACCCGATCATGCACTCCACGCCGTACATCTCCGCCAGGGCGGCGATCTTCAACCCGTTGGTGATGCCGCCGCACTTCATCAGCTTGATGTTGATCAGGTCCGCCGCGCCCATCTGCAGGATCTTCATGGCGTCCATGGGCGAGAACACCGACTCATCCGCCAGCACGGGCACGAAGCTGCGCTCGGTCACATACTTCATGCCCTCCAGATCATCCGCGGCCACGGGCTGCTCCACGAATTCGATGTCCAGGCCCTTGTCCTGCATATCGTTGAGGATGCGCACGGCCTCCTTGGGCTTCCAGGCCTGGTTGGCGTCGATGCGCAGTGTGATCTGCGCGGGCACGGCGGCGCGCACGGCCGAAAGGCGCGCCACATCCAGCCGGGGATCCACCCCCACCTTCACCTTCAGGCAGTCGAAGCCCCGCTCCACGGCGAGGAGCGCGTCCCGGGCCATCTCCTCCGGGCTGTTCACGCTGATGGTCAGGTCCGTCACCAGATGATCCCGGGCCCGGCCCAGCATTTTATACACGGGCACGCCGTGCAGCTTGCCGTACAGGTCCCACACCGCCATGTCCATGGCCGCCTTGGCGCTGGTGTTGTGCACCACGCAGGTCTGTATCAGCTTCGTGACAGCCTGGAAATCCTCCACGTCCTGCCCTAAAAGGGCGGGCGCCAGGTGATCCTGCAGGGCGCCGATGATGGCCCCCATCGTATCCCCGGTGATCTTCCCCGTGGGCGGCGCCTCGCCGAAACCCACGGCGCCCGTGTCCGTGTACAGCTTCACGATGATGTCCTCCACGCTGTTCACGGTGCGCAGCGCGGTCTTGAAGGGCGTCCTCAGCGGGATGGACACCCTGCCCCACTCGATCCTGGTGATCCTCATAGCTGCCTCCTGTCCGTATCAAAAAAATGATCTATTCCCCGGCCCATGCCCTGATCACGTCATACAGTTCGTCATAGTCCGCCGCGGTCCACGCAACACCGTATTCCTCCGCGGCCTTTTGGATATCCCCCGTCGGCATGAACCACACGGAGCGGATGCCGGCGTTTTTCGCCCCCAGCATGTCCGACGTGAGGGAGTCCCCGATCATCAGGCACCTCTCCCCCGGCTCGCCGATCCGCTTCAGGATGATATCGAAAAACCGCCTGTCCGGCTTCGCGGCCCCCATCTCCTCGCTGATGAACACGCCGTCCAGGTACCGGTCCATCCCCGTGGAGACGATGCGCCCCAGGGCGTTCACGGTCACGCCGTTGGAGGCGATATAGATCCGCGCGCCGGGGATGCCGCGCTTCACCCTGTCAAGAAAATCGAGCGCCCCGTCCATCGCGATGCCGTTCCGGCTCATGGTGAGGATGAACTCGCCGTTCACTTTGAGGGGATCCAGCCCATCCCCGCCGCACAGGCGGAGCACATGCCCGAACCGCCGGGCGAACAGCTCCTCCCGGGTGACGGTGCCCTTCTCCATTTCCAGCCACAGCGCCTTGTTGACTGCCTTGAACTCCCGGTAGATCTCATCCGAAAACATGAGGCCGTGGGCCCTGAGCACGATGCCCAGGGCTTTTCGCTCCGTGGCGTGGAAATCCAGAAGGGTCTGGTCCAGGTCGAACAGCAGATCGTGACGCATGTTTTTCCCCCGGTGATCCTTTTTGAAATATCATACCCTTTTGTTTTTCCCTCTGTCAATATGCCGTCATCCGTCGATCCGCTGAATTTCCCGATTTTCTACGAAACGTAGAAAAAATAATTGACAAATCATACGTTTTCGGTGTTCAATGTTCCCCGTGGACCGTGTATGATATCCGTGAGATCACTGATCAGGCTGCGCGGCAGCCGGAACGGAGGCAACACCATGTATCACACGATCCCGATGAAAGCCATCCGCGCGAAAGAACAGACGACCGGAGGAGACCTATGGAGAACATGCTGGCGGAAAATATCCGGCGCTATCGGAAAAGCCTGGGATTCACTCAGGAACAGCTGGCCGAGAGGCTCGGCGTCACGCTGGGCGCAGTTTCCAAATGGGAACGCGGAGGATCTGAGCCGGACCTTGCGTACATCATGGACCTCGCCGAGCTCTTCCATGTATCGGTGGATGCGCTGATCGGCTTCACCATGCGCGGCCTGGACGCGGACGCGGAGGCAGACCGGATCGGGGACATGGCCGAAAAGCAGGACATCCCCGGCGCGCGGCGCGTCGCGGAGGAATACGAGGACGCCCTGAAAAAATTCCCCAACCATTTCCGCATCGTCTGCGACGCCGCGCTGACGCACAAGCAGATCGGCATCCTGTACCGGGAGGACGGTGAGCTCAGGCGGTCCCTGGAGCTGTTCAGGCACGCCATCGACCTGATCAGCCAGAACCGCGATCCCCTGATCAATGAGGTGATCCTCCGGAACGAGATAGCCGAGTGCCACACGTATCTAAAAAACTACAAAAAAGCCATCGAGACCTATAAAAACAACAACCCCACCGGCAGCAACGACGCCCAGATCGGCCTGCTCTACACCCATTACGAAAAAAAGCCCGACGAGGGGCTCCCCTGGACCCGGCGCGCTTTCTTCAGGCACAT
>CACZOZ010000366.1:0-2222 GCA_902782865.1 uncultured Eubacteriales bacterium | reverse complement strand
GTAAGGAGCGCGTCCGTCATTTCGTCCGGTGAGAAGCCGTGCTCCTCCTCCAGGGCGAACATGACGCCGGGCAGGATGCCGCAGGCGCCGGCGGTGGGGGCGGCCACGATGCGCCCCATGGAGGCGTTGTATTCCGCCACGGCCAGGGCGGTCTCCCCGGCCCTCGCCTCAAGGGAGTCGGCGCACAGGCGGCCGGCCCGACGGGCAGCGCGCATTTTGTACGCGCCGCCCCCGCTCAGCCCGCTCAGGGAGTGGACCGTGCTTTTCATGCCCTTGTCCCGGGCCTCGCGCATGATCTCAAGGCGCGCCCGCATCTCATCCCTCACCGTTTCCGGGTCGGTGAAGCTCTCCCGCGCCTGTATCCTCGCCGCCAGTTCAGGCAGGCTGACGCCCTCGGCGGCGCACTTTTCCGCCCATTCCTTCAAGCTCTCCATGCTCTACAGCCTCCCCAGCAGCACTACTTTGTGGATATGTGTCAGCTCC
Organism: uncultured Eubacteriales bacterium; assembly: GCA_902782865.1. Taxonomy (GTDB): domain Bacteria; phylum Bacillota; class Clostridia; order Christensenellales; family Aristaeellaceae; genus RUG756. The sequence continues at coordinate 1,739 of CACZOZ010000366.1, read as the reverse complement.
CTCAAACGGGCCAGGACTTCTTCCGGCGGTACCGCGTCCATCTCAAGCGCCATGATGGCGTCCCCGCCGGCGCTGCGCCGGTACACCCGCATGGATGCGATGTTCTGGCCCCGCTCGCTCAGGATGCCGCTCACCCCGGCGATGACGCCGGGCAGGTCCGTGTGCCGGATCACGATGGTGGGGCTCTCGCCCTGCAGATCCACCTCCATGCCGTTGATCGTGTTGACCAGGATGGCGCCGCCGCCCACGCTGGACGCCTGCACCCGCAGCTTTTCACCGCCCACCCCCGTCAGGTCCATCAGAAGGGTGTTCGGGTGGGCGCCCTTCAGGGTGACGGGATAGAAACGGAAGGTGATCCCCTTCCCGGCGGCGATCTTCAGGCTCTGTCTCAGCAGGGGATCGTCCTCCCGCATCCCCTGGAGCCCGCCCGCCACGGCCCGGTCCGTCCCGTGGCCCACGTATGTCTTGGCGAAGGATCCGTGCAGGCCGATGTCGGCCGACTTGACGTCCTGCCCCAACAAGGCCCGGGAAATATAGCCGATCCGGCAGGCCCCGGCCGTATGCGAGGAGGAAGGGCCGATCATCACCGGCCCGATGATATTGAACAGGTTCATTTCAGCCTCCGTTCGATCCAAAGCTTTCGTGCCCCCATCCTATCACGAAACGGCCTTTTCTTCAATCCCCGGTGTCCGCGCGGGACCGAAATGTAAAAAAATACGGCGGGTGAACAGCCGCGCGGTCATTTTAGCTTGATTTTTTCGCCCTTCCTGGTTTATACTTTCCTCAAAGACCGTATTGGGGAGTGATGTTCGGGATGAAAAAAGCTGTGGCCCTGTCAGCCGCGGTGATCCTCATCATGATGTGCGTGTGTCCGGCCCTGGGGGAAAGCGGGACCTTCTGTCCCTCCTGCGGGCAGTATGTCCAGCCGGGGGCGAACTTCTGCTCCAACTGCGGCAGCGCCGTCAATTCGTCGGCCGGCTCCGTCAGGGCAGTGCTCACCGAGAAACGCATCTCCACCCGCACCGGTCCGGGCACCGGGTATGACGAGCCGGGCTCCTTCCTCTCCAAGGGGGACACGGTGACGGTCCTTTCCAAGGTCTGGGACGGGGCCAACGGGATCTACTGGGTCCAGGTGGAGTTCACCGCGGGAAGGCATCTTTACCGGGCCTACACCGGATCCTGGCGCTTTGACGGTCTTGATGTGGGCCGGGTCCGGGACGAGAGCGTCATCGGCACCTGTGTGACCCCCGGCTACAGCCAGACGGGGTATTACGGCCCCGGCTACCAGTACAGGGAGATCAAGGCTCCGATCCCGGCCGATACCAGCTGCTCGATCTGCGCCCTGGAGAACGATTTCCTGCAGCTGGAGTTCTATGACAGCGCTCAGGGCTGCATGCGCCGGGCCTGGGTGCTCGAACCCTTTGTGGACAATTATACCCTGTGGAACGATCAGGCGTATAATTATTGAACCAGTCGACAATATTTTGAGGAGGAAGGTGCAAAATGAAGAAACTCTTAGCGATCCTGATCTGCCTGAGCATGATGCTCACCGCTCTGCCCGTGTTCGGCGAGAGCGCCGCCCTGACCAATGAGGAAGCCTTCAAGCAGGGCCTGCAGGCCCTGATGAACAGCATCGACTTCAACAGGGACCAGTTCATCTATACCGCGACGAGCGGGGACGAGACCATCGTGACCGAGTCGATCAAGGCCAACGACGGTCTCATGGAGCTTTTCCTCGC
>CACZOZ010000365.1:0-2993 GCA_902782865.1 uncultured Eubacteriales bacterium | reverse complement strand
TTGTCAATGGCGTGATAGAAGTTCCTGGTCTCGCCGATCACGGTGAGGGTATGGCCCAGCTTCAGGGTGCGGATCCGGGTGGATTCGGTGCTGGGGTAGGCCCTGAAGTTCACCCAGCCCTCCGCGCGGCGGGGCTTGGCGGCGATGGTGTAGCGGCTGACGGTCTTGTAGGTCACCATCTGGCTGTCGATATCGCTGCGGCCGGTGGGCTTCGCGTTGGACAGGAACTGCGCCATCACATAGGCGACGCCGTTTTCGCCCCGGGAGAACTTGATGCACACCCAGGCCGGAGCGTCCTCGCAGGTGCCAAGGACAGTCACTTTGGACCCGTAGGGCAGCTCGCCGATGATGCTGCGTTCAGCCTTCCTGGGGGTGTTGCGCACGTTCAGGGTGCCGCGGTCTTCCGTGTAGACGTACATGGTCATGGGAGAGGAGTAGTTGTTGACTTTGACGTTCTCCGCCATGGAGACGGGGATCATGATACCGATGATGCTCATAATGACAAGGGACAGCGCGATCAGTTTCTTTAACATGGTGTTTATCCTCCTTGAATTTCTCACTTGGTTTTTTAAATCCTGTCACCGTTCCTCCCGGTGACAGTGCAAGGATAGCACAGGCCCTGTCACAATACTGTCACACTGAAAAAACTTTTTTTCGCGGTCCCGAACGACAAAAAAGACCGGCGGCTTTTCGCCGCCGGCCCGGGATGACTGGGGAAGTTTGTTCCGGTCAGAGAGTCCGCGCGTCAGCGCGCGATGACCAGCGCCCTTTCGTCGACCGGGACACCGCTGGCCTTGAGCAGGGCCTTGTACAGGGTCTCCTTGCCAGCGGGCACCTGGAAGGTGGGGTTCGGCGTGCCGCCGAACGCGTTCTTGCCGATGGAGCCGTAGGTCAGCTTGGGGGTCTTGATGATGACCGACTTGAGCTTCGTGTTGCCGTAGAAGGCCTGGGTGGCGATCTTGGTCACGTTGAGCGGGATGGTCACCTTGGCGAGAGAAGAGCACTTATAGAAGGCCTGCACACCGATGGTCTTCAGCTTGGTGCCCAGATTGACCGAGGTGAGCTTCTTGTCCAGGTAGAACACGCCGCGGCCCAGGGTGACCAGGCCCGTCCCGCCGGACACCTTGGTGAGGGCCGTGCAGTTCTTGAAGGCGTAGTTGCCGATGGAGGTCACGTTCTTGCCGATCACCAGGGTGGTCAGCTTGGTGTTGCCCTTCAGGGCGTTGGCTTCCACCTTGGTGACGGGGTACTTCACGGTGCCCACGGTCACGTTGGCGGGGATGGTGAAGGCCTTTTTGCTGCTGTTCAAGGCCTTCAGGCTCAGGTTCTTGCCGTTGGAGGACACCAGGTAGTCCGCGCCGGAATTGGAGTCGTGCAGCAGGCCGTTGGCGGCGGGCTTCACGCTGAAGTTCACGGTGCACACCTTGACCGAAGGCGCCTGGAAGGTGATCTCCCCGTAATACTCACCGGCCGGGGTGCCCTTGAGGGGCTTGAGCTGCAGGTCCACGCTGTAGTTGCCCCAGTAGGTGCCGTCCGCGGCACGCACGCAGTTCCAGCTCTTGACGTTGAAGGCGATCTCGATATCCGTGCTCAGGTTCTTGGTGCCGTCCGCGTACTGGAACATGCGGTAGGCCATGGGCTTCTGGGTCACGTCGATCACCACGGGCGACCGGACGCTCTGGAAGCTGCCTTCCACATTGAACTTGAAGATCTGCCCCACGGCGATGGGCGCGGGCGCTTCAATGTTCTGCTCCGCCAGGGCAGCGGCCCCCACACAGCACAGCACTGCCGCGAGCAGCGCGGCGACCAGCCATTTTCTTGCTCTCATAATGATATCCCCTTTCGTGTTCGGGAGGCTCCCCTCCCGGCTTCCATCATGTTACCACAAGTATATAACGCGCGCAAGTTCGCGTCCATTCCCGTAAAACGAAAAAAGTTTTCCTGATCCGTCAGCCGTTCTCCCTCAGCCGGATCACTTTGGCGGTCCCGCAGGGGACGAAGCCGCATTTAAGGGCGGTCCTCATGGATCCCGTATTCCCGACGGCATGGGCCCAGACGGGCGCTTTGCCCCGCCGGCTGATCTCAAGGCACATCCTTTTCGCCAGCGCCGCGGCCAGGCCCCGACCCCGGTATCCCTCCCGCGTCTGAACGCCGATATCGATCTCAAGAGGACTGACCGCCGCGGAAAAGGCGACGGCGCATACCTCTCCCTGACGGACCGCCGCGAAGCCGAAGCCCCTTTCAAGGAAGCGGTCGGCGCAGTCCCAGGAGAAGGAGGGCACGATCCGGCCCGTAAAACGCCCCATGTGCTCCGAGCCGATCCGCTCGATCGAGAAGCCCTCCGGTACCTGCGGAGCGTCCGGCGCGTCACCGGGCTGCCAAACATAGAATACCCTCTCCGATATCTCCGCGCCTTCATGCCGGAAATATGAGATCGCCCGGGCATCCTCCGTGATCAGCACCAGGCGGCGCGGCCGCTCCGGGGAGGCCATCAGGGCACGGATATCACGGAGCATCCCCTCCGAAGGGCTGCCGGCGATATGGCCGAACCCGCAGTGATGCCAGAAGAAAGCGGCGCCGCCGTCCGCGAAAATATCCCCCGGCTGGATGCCGCAGGCGACAGACAGGGGATAGACCCGGCCGCACGCCACCCGCTCCGCCGGGGCGACAAAGTTTTTATAGTCTTTTTCAGATACTTTCAGCATCATTCTGTTTTAAATGATCATTCGGAGCGGAACCAGCGGTTCCTGATCAGCCATCTCAGGCGCAGAAGCTCCCGCCCGAAGGGCAGCCGGTAGATATCCGGGCCCATCAGCAGGAGCGCCGCCACACTGAGAAACAGTCCGCCCCAGATCAGGGACCGGTACAGGGCCCGGTGGATCCGGTTCTCCTCCACGAAGAAATCCTTCGGGTCCCCGGGATCATACCGCACGCTGACCCGGTCGCCTTCCCTGCCCCTGAAGCTGCCCGCCAGCTGCCTTTTTTCCTGCAGG
>CACZOZ010000364.1:0-2892 GCA_902782865.1 uncultured Eubacteriales bacterium | reverse complement strand
TCCCTTGAGCTGATCGGCAAAGCCCGTGAGCTCTGCCGGAGCGTGCCCGGCTTTACCGTCAAGGCCGTCATCCTCGGGCGGGATACCGCCCCGTTCGCTCAGGAGCTGCTCCACTGGGGCGTCAGCCAGGTCATCAGCTATGACGACGAAGCACTGGATTATTTCAGGGCCGACGTATACGCGGCCTGTGTGGAAGACTGCATCAAACTGATCAAACCCTCTGTCGCCCTTTTCGGTGCCACTTCCCTGGGACGTTCGCTCGCGCCGAGACTGTCCACCCGGTTCCATACCGGCCTGACCGCCGACTGCACCCGCCTGGAACTGCGTGAAAACACCGATCTGGTGCAGATCAGGCCCGCTTTCGGCGGAAACATCATGGCTCAGATCGTCACGACAAGGACGAGACCTCAGTTCGCCACCGTGCGTTACAAGGTAATGGAAGCGCCTGTGAGGCTCGACATCCCTCAGGGCGAGATCATCCCGCGGCCGCTGCCCAAAGCCGCATCCCTGTCCCCTGTGAGCCTTCTTGACCGTATCGCCGTTCCTCCCGCCAGGACGATATCGGACGCCGAGATCCTGGTCGCAGGCGGCCGCGGCCTGAAAAAAGAAAGCGATCTGAAACTGATCCAGGATCTCGCCGAGGCGCTTCACGGGGACTGGGCCGTTTCGAGGCCGCTGGTGGAGCAGGGCTGGGCACCTTCTTCCAGGCAGATCGGCCTGTCGGGCAGGACCGTCAAACCCAAACTGCTGATCACCTGCGGCATTTCCGGCGCCATTCAGTTCACAGCCTGCATGAACGCCAGCGAGCATATCATCGCCATCAATCAGGATGATTCGGCCCCGATCTTCGACGTGGCACACATCGGTATCCGGGGAGACCTTTACAAGATCGTCCCCGAACTGATCCGGAATATCAAGGAGGTTAACCATGAAGCCCTTTAAGCGCGTGGATAAAAAGGATCTGGAGTTTTTTGAGACCTGTATGCCGGGGCGTGTCGTATATCAGGATATCTCGACGGACTATGATCACGATGAGATGACCGAATACGGCCATTTCGATCCCGAGGCGGTGCTGTTCGCCCTGGATGCCCGGGAGATCTCAAAAGTGATGAAATACTGCAACGAAAACAACATCGCCGTGACCCCCCGCGGCGCCGGCACCGGATTGTGCGGCGGCTGTGTTCCCATCGAGGGCGGCATCATCATTTCCACCGAAAAGATGAAACGGGTCCTGGAAGTGGACGTCACCAATCTGACAGCCACCCTGGAACCCGGCGTCCTTCTGATGGAATTCCCGAAGTACCTTGAAGGCACCGGATTGTTCTATCCCCCGGATCCCGGTGAGAAAACAGCCACGATCGGCGGCAATGTCATGACCAACGCCGGCGGCATGCGCGCGGTCCGCTACGGCGTCACCAGGGACTATGTATTGGGCATGGAAGTCGTCCTTCCCAACGGAGACATCCTGGAACTCGGCGGCAAAAACGTCAAAACATCCTCAGGCTACAGCCTGATCAGCCTGCTGATCGGTTCCGAAGGCACTCTGGCTTTCCTCACGAAGATCACCGTGAAGCTGATCAACGAGGAAAAAGCCAATCTGAGCCTGCTGATCCCCTTCGACAACCTGGACAAATGTGTGGAAGCCGTTCCCAAAGTGCTCAGCAGCAATACGAATCCCACCGCAGTCGAGTTCATGGAAAAAGCCGTCATCAACGGGGCGGAGGATTACCTGGGCAAACAGTTCCCGGACAAGAGCAGTGACGCCTATATGCTGATCCGGCTGGACGGCGACAGCGTGCAGGCCCTGATGCCCATGGTGGACAGGCTGACCGAGCTGCTGCTCACCCTGGGCGCCAATGACGTTTTCCTGGCGGATACGGACGAAAGAAAGGACAGCATCTGGAATGCCAGAGGCGCTTTCCTGGAGGCCATCAAGAACTCCACCACATCCATGGATGAATGCGATGTGGTGGTCCCCAGGGACCATATCGCCACCTTTGTGAAAAAGAGCATCGAACTGAGCGCCAGCACCGGCGTCCGTATCCGTTCGTTCGGCCATGCCGGTGACGGCAACCTGCATATTTACGTGTGCAAGGACGATCTGACCGATGACATCTGGCAGCAGAAAGTCAAATACATCATGGAGCAGCTGTATCAGGAAGCCAAGCGGCTGGGCGGTGAAGTCAGCGGCGAACACGGTATCGGCCACGCGAAGAGAAGCTACCTGCATGAGAGCATCGGTCCCGGCCAGCTGGCGCTGATGAGAGGGATCAAGAACACCTTTGATCCCAACGGCATCCTCAACCCGGGAAAGGTCGTATAAATGATCGATCTCAAATCACTGTCCGGCACGGTAAACGTGCTGATCAATATCACTTCCGTCTCTGTCGAGGAAGACGACCCGGCCCCCGCGAATGAGATGAAGATCGTCACATCGGGCACTGTCAGCGGCGACGGGAACGGGAACTACCGCCTCGAGTACGCCGAGAGAGATCCGGAAACGGATGAGGCATCCGTCGTGAGGCTCGATCTGAACGGTACAGGCGTCGTCATGGAACGGGACGGAAATACGAAAGCCTATATGATGTTTGAGAATAACAAGGCTTTCTCTTCCAGCTACGTCACGGAGTACGGTTCCGTCCCGATCGAGATCTTTACGATCTTCACCGGCTGGAACATCAAAAGCGACAGCGGTTCCGTCGACCTGAAATACCAGGTCGCCACCGACGGATCATACCCCTGGATACAGATCCTCTCCATCCGGTTCGCGATCAATGAATAGCGTTCAAACGGTCTACGACGATCTGAGAGGACATCTGGTCGGCATCGTTCATGAAAGCAGGGCGACAGTCCGCTTTTCATCGGATCCGGATGCTCTGTTCGCTTTGCCCG
>CACZOZ010000363.1:0-2502 GCA_902782865.1 uncultured Eubacteriales bacterium | reverse complement strand
CTGGTTCATCGCCGGCCTGGCGCCGGAATTCAGGCTCAAAAGGGAAAGGGACCAGCTGAGAAAGGCGGTGGCTGAGAAATGAAAAAGGCAGTAAAGCGCAGCTGGATCAGGATATTCGCCGTGGTGCTCGCGGCCGCTTTCGTCGCGGGCGCGGTCCTTTCCGCGGTCCTTTTCAAGGTCGATCCGTCCCGCACCTATGCCCGTGCCACCCTGCAGATGACCTTTAACGGCGCGGCGGACGGGATCGCCCCCAACGGCAGGCTGTTCAATATCGGCGAGATGGCTTCGGACCGGGTGCTTTCCTCCGCTCTTGAAGCTTCGGGCCTGGCGGGGCAGATCAGTGTTGAGGCGCTCCGCGGCAGCCTGTACATCCAGGGGAGCTATCCGGCGGATATGCTCAAGCAGGTGATGAGCTACGAATCCCTGATGGATTTCACCGTCAACCGGGAAGTGACCGTCAACGATTACCATCCCACCCAGTTCATGGTGAACCTGTATGACGATTTCGGCCTGACGAAGGCCCAGCTGACCGGCCTGCTCGACAGCGTCATGAAGGCCTACGCGGACGACTTCGCCGCCACCTATTCCCTCACGGTGAGCGCCCCGGCCTATACCGGCGTGCTTGATCCGGCCGAGATCGATTACGCCCAGAGGATCAGCGTGCTGGAGACCAACGTGGATCAGCTGACGGCGTACGCTCAGGCGATGACGGAGAAGGATCCGTCGGTGGCCGTGGACGGGATCGGCGGGTTTTCGGACATCGCCGTGCGCCTGACCAATCTTAGGCAGAACGATCTGGAGACCCTGAGCGCCCGTGTCAGCGCGGACGCCCTGAGCATGGATGTGGGCCGCCTCCTGAGCCAGTACAACTACCAGGTCCAGGTCAGCACCAATCAGCTGGAGGCGCAGAAGGCGCGCCTGGAACGTCTGGACAAGCTGATCGCCTCCTATGACAAAAACGAGGTCATCTACCTGAGCACCACCGATTCTCTCACCAAGATCGACGGCAACTCTTCCCAGACCTACGATCAGCTGATCGACCTGAGGAAGCAGACGTCCGAGGGGATCACCCAGATCCAGGCCCGGATCGACGATTACACTGCCCGCATCAATGTCATCCTGGGCACGGATGAGACCGAGCAGGCGGACAGCGACAGCGAAGACGGCAGCCTCCTCGCCCTTCTGGCCGGCGGTGAGGATAAGGATCAGTCCGCGGAACAGGATGATATGGAGAACGCGGTCGCGGAAGCCCAGGAACTTCTCCGGGAGAAGACCGAGGCCTTCGAGGCGGCCTTTACAGCGGTCGTCAAAAAGCGGGACGGCGTCATCGCCGATTTCGCGGCGCTGCTCAAGGCCTTCAACGACCGGCAGATCAACAGCGGGACCTTTGCCGTCACCGCGGCGAAGTATTTCACGCCCAGGTACCTGTCCAGCGCCTTCGCGGTGAAGGTGCTCAAAACGGCCGGCCCCATCTGCGCCCTGGCCCTGATGGGCTGCCTGACGGCGCTGGTGATCAGCCGCCGCCGTGAGGAGAAACTCAAAAACGCCTGACAGAACGGCGCGCGGCATACTGCCGCGTCATCGCGCCTCCGTTCAAAAGCGGGGGCGCGTTTTCTTTTCGTTTCGTCAGCGCCGCGGCTTCTGATAAAAGGGCTTTACATTTTCTCCCGAATGCGCTAAAATGGCGGTTGAAATCGCCGAAGGGGAAGAGTAGGCATGGTTTCCGGGTCACAGAGAACGGCGTCAAGGCTGGAAGCGCCCGCCCGGGCATGACCGAACACCGCCCCGGAGAGCCCGGTGAACCGGGACGGCCGACACCGTTACCGTCGCGAATGAAGGGGCCGCCTTTAAAAGGGCGGCAACAGGGGTGGAACCGCGTGATGAGCGTCCCTTGCAGATCATTTTTCTGCGGGGGCGCTTTTATTATTCAAGGAGGGTTTTCAAATGGGTGAGATGTCCAAGGAAGAGTACCGCAAGTTTTATTCTGAGGTGTACAGGCATTCCCTGTCCCACATCCTGGCCAAGGCCGTGATCGAGCTCTACGGCAGGGACAAGGTCCAGTACGCCATCGGGCCCCAGATCGCCGACGGGTTCTACTATGATTTCCTGATCCCGGAGAGCATCACGGCCGCCGATTTCCCCCGGATCGAGGACAAGATGCGCGAGATCATCAAGCGCCGGGAGCCCTGGACCTGCCTGGAGCTGAGCCGGGAGGAGGCCCTGGAGGCTTTCGCCGGTCAGAAGTTCAAGGAAGAGCTGATCCGGGACCTGCCCGAGGACGAGAAGATCACCGCCTACCGCACGGGGGATGATTTCATCGACCTGTGCCGCGGCCCGCATATCGCCAACAGCCAGGAGCTGATGAACGCCGCCTTCCAGATCAAGGCTGTTTCCGGTTCCTACTGGCGCGGTGACGAGCACCGGGACCAGCTCCAGCGGGTGTACGTCTACGCCTTTGAGGATCAGAAGGCCCTCAAGGCCCACCTCAACTTCATCAAGGAG
>CACZOZ010000362.1:0-2955 GCA_902782865.1 uncultured Eubacteriales bacterium | reverse complement strand
GGGCGGTGCGCACCTCGATCTTGCCCTTCTTGTTCTTTTCCAGCATCTGGTCGGAGTTGCCGTGGTCGGCGGTCACGATCAGGATGGCGCCGCACTCGTCGCAGGCGGCCTTCACCCGGGCCAATTGCAGGTCCACGGTCTCCACGGCGATCTCGGTGGCCGGCAGGCTGCCGGTGTGGCCCACCATATCCCCGTTGGGATAGTTGCAGCGGATAAAGCCGTACTTGCCGCTCTTGAGGGCCGCGATCACCAGGTCCGTGATCTCGGTGGCCTTCATCCAGGGGCACTCGTCGAAGGAACGCACATCGCTGGGCACCTCGGCGTAATCCTCCAGTTCCTCACACACCTTGCCGGAACGGTTTCCGTTCCAGAAATAGGTGACGTGGCCGTATTTCTGGGTCTCGGAGCAGGCGTATTCGGCGATGCCGTTCTTGACCAGCAGCTCGGTCAGGGTGTCGTGGATCTGGGGCGGGGAGACCAGGTAGCGGTGGGGGATCTTCAGGTCCCCGTCATATTCCAGCATGCCGGCGTAGAGCACCTGGGGCACGACGCCCCGGTCGAAATGGGCGAAATCCTCGTCGCCGTCAAAGGCCAGGGAGATCTCCTGGGCGCGGTCGCCGCGGAAATTGTACAGGATCACGCTGTCCCCGTCCTTCATGGGGCCCACGGGCGCGCCGTTCTCGGCGATCACGAAGGCGGGCAGGTCCTGGTCGATGCAGCCCAGCTCCTGCCTGTAGCACTCGATGGCTTCCTTCGCGGAGGCGAACTGCCGTCCCTCACCGTGCACATGTACGTCCCAGCCGGCCTTCACCATGGGCCAGTTGGCCTGGTAGCGGTCCATGGTGATGGTCATGCGGCCGCCGCCGGAGGCGATCCTGCCGTCGAAAGTGCCGTCATTCAGCTCTTTGAGCACGTTTTCCAGCTTGTCCACATACTCCAGGGCGGAAGTGGCGGGCACGTCGCGGCCGTCCAGAAGGATGTGGCAGCGCACGGTCTTCACGCCTTCCTTCTTGGCTTCCCGCAGCATGGCGAACAGGTGGCTGATGTTGGAGTGCACGTTCCCGTCGGACAGCAGCCCGATGAAGTGGAGGGCGGTGCCCTTTTCCACCACGGAGCCGGCCAGGGCCTTCCAGGTGGCGCTCTCAAAGATCGCGCCGGACTCGATGCTCTCGTTGACCAGCTTGGCGCCCTGGGAATAGATCTGGCCGCAGCCCAGGGCGTTGTGGCCCACCTCGCTGTTGCCCATATCGTCATCCGTGGGCAGGCCCACGGCGCTCCCGTGCGCCTTGATGCACTGCCAGGGGTTGTTCTGCTTCAGGTCGTCCAGGGTGGGGGTGGTGGCTTTGAGCACCATATTGCCGAGGGTCTCGGGCGTTTCGCCCACGCCGTCCATAACGACCAGTACCACCGGTTTCTTCATCGGATCAGCCTCCTTATATCTTGTTGGGTCATGCCGGATACCCGGCCAGGTCAGCATAACGCAAATTCCTCTTAAAGTCAATGAGATCCCTTCGGTTCAGCCCTGTTCCGCCATCACGGTCACATAGTCCCCGGCCCCGGCCGTGCCCGGCTCGAGCACCTTGGCGAAGATGCCTTCCCTGGGCATCACGCAGTCGCCGGCTTTTTCCCGGATGGCGCAGTTGAAGTGGCACTCCTTGCCGATCTGGGTCACCTGGCACAGGGCGGTGCCGATCCTGAGGAGAGTGCCCACGGGCAGTTCATAAAGGATCAGGCCCTCGGTGAGGATGTTCTCGGCGAAATCCCCGGGCTTGAGATCGAAATCGATCTTCTCCTGCACCTTTTTGACGCTCTCCGCGCCCAGAAGGCTGATCTGACGGTGCCAGTTCCCCGCGTGGGCGTCGCCCACGATGCCGTGATCCACTTTCATCTCGATCCGGTCCACCGGGTGCTTCTGGGTGCCCTTCTTCTCGCTGATGCACACGGCTTTGATCCGGGCGTATCTGGGGGCGCAGTCCGCGGAGCCTTCCGACCGGAGCATCTGGATGCCGTGCCGAACGGGGCTGATCACGGCGCTCAGGTTCTCCGTGCTGGCTTTGGGGCTGCCCGGCAGATTGATGATGAGGGACCGTCCCCGGATCCCGGCGATCTCCCGGGACAGGCAGGCCCGGGGGGTGATCTTCATGCTCTCGGCGCGCATCGCCTCGGGGATCCCGGGGGTGAGTTTTTCCAGCAGGGGCGCCGTGGCTTCCGGCGTCACGTCCCGGGGGGAGAAGCCCGTACCGCCGGTGGTGAGCACCAGGTCCGCGTGCTTTTCATCCGCGCTGAATTGGATCGCCCCCGCGATATCATCCTTCTCATCCGGTACGATGGCGGTGTGGATCACCGTGAACCCGTTGGCCAGGAGCATCTCGCACAGGGCGGGGCCGCTCTTGTCTTCCCTCTCTCCGGTGAAGCCCTTGTCGCTGACGGTGATGACGGCGGCGGTGTAGATCATATCGCTCATATCAATCATCCTTCCTTGTATAGTCTCCGTGGACACCGCCCGTTTTTTTCATCAGGCGGATGTCGGTGATCTTTATGTCTCTCTGGACGGCCTTGCACATATCATAAACGGTCAGCGCCGCGCCCGTCACGGCGGTCAGCGCTTCCATCTCCACGCCCGTGCGCCCGTCACAGCGGACGCGGGCCTCGATATCCACCGAGCAGTCCGCCTCGTTGAGCCGCAGCTTTAGGTCGATGCCGCTCACGGGCACGGGGTGGCACATGGGGATCAGGTCGGGGGTCCGCTTGGCCGCCATGATGCCGGCTACCTGCGCCACGGTGAGCACGTCGCCCTTTTTGACGCCCCCGGACCGGATCAGCCCGAAGGTCTCCCTGCTGACCAGCACTTTTCCCTCGGCCACGGCTTCCCGGCGCGTGATGTCCTTGCCGCCCACGTCCACCATGCGCGCGCGGCCCTCGTCATCGAAATGCGTGAAATCGCTCATGCTCATC
>CACZOZ010000361.1:0-10130 GCA_902782865.1 uncultured Eubacteriales bacterium | reverse complement strand
GCTCGGCGTAAGCGAAGACTTCCTTTTCACCGTGGGTGTAGATGCGGTCCTGCCCGTCCGCCTTGGGCGCGTCCCGCAGCTCCTGCAGGTAAGCGGAAAAATGTTTCCGGATGGCTTCCGGATCCCCGAATGCGTTGAGATCCACCGCCATGAAGCCGTGGCAGGTGCCGCTCTTCCCGCCCACGTTCACATGGCTGGAGGGCGTGCCCTGGGACAGGATGGAGCAGAAGATCTCGCACAGCATGCCGTAGCCGTAGCCCTTGTGGCTGCCCAGCTGCTCGGTGCTGCCGCCCAGGGGCATGATCCCGCCGCCGTTCTTGGCCACGATATTCGTCAGCACGTCCCTGGCATCGGAGGAGGGGTGCCCGTCCCTGTTCAGGGCCCAGCCCTCGGGCAGGGGTTTCCCGTTTTTGTTGTACACCTCCAGCTTGCCCCGGGTGACCACGCTGGTGGAAGCGTCGAACAGGAAGGGGTAGGGATCCGCCGGCACCATGACGGCGATGGGATTGGAACCGATCATGGCCATCCGGGCGAAGGTGGGCACCATGATGGCCTCGCTGTTGGTCATGGCCATGCCCATCAGGCCCTGATCGCAGGCCATCTTCGCGTAGTAGCCCGCGATGCCGAAATGGTTGGAATTCCGGACGGACACGATGGCCATCCCGGCTTTCTTCGCTTTTTCGATGGCCAGGGTCATGGCTTTGTGGCCCGCCAGCTGGCCCATGCCGGCGTGGGCGTCGATCACCGCAGAGACCGGGGTCTCAAACACGATCTCGGGCTGGGCGTCCACCTTGATCATGCCCTTCTCGATGCCCTTGTGGTAGCGCACCAGGCGCTGCACCCCGTGGCTGTCGATGCCGTACAGGTCCGACAGCAGCAGCACGTCGGTGATGATCCGCGCCTCGTCTTCCCTGAATCCAAACCGTTTGAAAGCGTCCATGCAGAAGGTGTTCAGCTGGTCGTAACTGTACCGGATCGAATGAGCGCCCATAGGTCTCCTCCTTTTCATCTCAGACGGCTCTCCGCCGAGAGGCCGTCCCTGCGGGATATTGGATCTGCCGGTGATGATATGTATGGTGTGTTTGACACCATTATATACCAATATCGGCTGTTTTGAAAGGGGTATTTGCCGATCATTTCCCATAAAAGGGATGGATTGACAAAGGCCGCAAACCTGATACAATCGATCTGAAGCAGTCTGAGACGACGACGCGAAGGAGAAAAACGATGATAACGGGTTTCGATCCGCTCGCCCAGCGCTATCCTTCCCAGCGCTTTCCCATCTACGCCCGGGGCGGCATGGTGAACTGCTCCTGTCCCCAGGCCGCCGCCGCGGGGCTGGAGATCCTGCGCTCCGGCGGGAACGCCATGGACGCCGCGGTGGCCGCGGCCGCCGTGCTGACTGTCGCGGAGCCCACCGCCAACGGCATCGGCGGGGACGCTTTCGCCCTGATCTGGAGCGGGAGGGATCACCGGCTGTACGGGCTCAACGCCAGCGGCCCCGCGCCCCGGGCCATCAGCATCCGCGATGTGCTGGACAACGGCCGGGACGATCATGGCCGGATGCCCGCCTGGGGCTGGGTCCCCGTCACGGTGCCCGGCATCCCCAAAGCGTGGGCCGCGATATCCTTGCGCTTCGGAAAACTGCCGTTGCCGAAGAGCCTTGAGCCCGCTGTGCGCTACGCCAGGGACGGATATCCCTGCGCGCCCAATATCGCGTTCGCGTGGCGGCAGGCCTTCGCGCGGTACAAAAAGGAACTGTCCGGCCCCTGCTTCGACGCCTGGTTCGACACTTTCGCGCCTCACGGCCGCGCCCCGGAAGCCGGCGAGATGGTGACCCTCAGCGATCACGCCGATACCCTGGAAGCCATCGGTGAGACCCGGGCCGAAGCCTTCTACACCGGTGACCTGGCCCGCCGGATCGACGCGTGCAGCCGGAAGTACGGCGGGTATCTGAGGTATGAAGACCTGGCGGCCTTTGAGGTAAAGTGGGTGGAGCCGGTCTCGGTGGATTACCGGGGCTTTACGGTGTGCGAGATCCCGCCCAACGGTCAGGGCGTGGCGGCCCTGGCCGCGCTGAACATCCTCAAGGAATTTTCCTTCACCGTCCGGGACTGCCCTGAGACGATGCACCGGCAGATCGAGGCCATGAAGATGGCTTTCGCGGACGTACTGGACACCGTGACCGATCCCAAACATATGAAGATCGATCCCATGGCCCTTCTGGACCCCGCTTACGGGGCGCGGCGCGCGCGTGAGATGGGGGACACCGCCGGGAAGTGGACGCTGAGCCTGCCGCCCCGGGGCGGCACGGTATACCTGTGCTGCGCCGACGGGGAAGGCAATATGGTGTCCTATATCCAGTCCAATTACCGGGGCTTCGGTTCGGGCATCGTGGTGGATGGCACCGGTATCGCCCTGCAGGACCGGGGCGCTTTCTTTTCCCTGGATCCGGAGGCGGCCAACTGCCTGGCTCCCGGCAAGCGCACCTATCACACGATCATGCCCGGCTTTCTTCTGAAGGACGGCGGGCCCGTGGGCCCCTTCGGCGTCATGGGCGGGACCATGCAGCCCCAGGGCCACGTGCAGGTGGTCACTAACCTGATCGACTTTTCCATGGATCCCCAGCAGGCCCTGGACGCGCCCCGCTGGCAGTGGATGAGGGACGGCACCGTCACGGTGGAGAGCCGGTTCGATCCCGAACTGGCCCGGGCGCTCAGGCGCATGGGGCACGATGTCCGCGTGGATCTGAACGCCCCGGCCTTCGGCCGCGGGCAGGTGATCCTCTGCCTGGACGGCGGCGTCCTGGCGGGCGGCACCGAATCCCGCGCGGATTCGAACATCGCGTGCTGGTAGACCGGCCCTGAAAGGAGGAGGATCGTCATGACCAATGAGGAGCTCAGGAGCGTTTATTTCGGGGCCTATTCCTTCCGGGAGGCTCCGGACGGATATCTGCAGGCCTTCCAGTATTCGCCCGCCCAGATGGCGTATTTCAAGGCCGCGCAGGATTTCTGGTATGACCGGTGCATGGCGTCCACCGCCAAAACGCTGGAGATGCGCACCTCGGCCCGGAAGGTGTCCTTCGAGTACCGGATCATCTGGGAAGGGTCGCAGGATTCCTTTGAGATGGCGGTGGACGGCCTCATCGCGGATATCTGCTACGTGAAGGACCTGCCCAAAGAGGGGACCCTCGCGTTCAGCCTCCCCGAGGGGGAAAAGGACGTGGTCATCTATCTTCCGGCGGACGCCACCGTGCTTTTGAGGAACTGTGAGATCGACGGCGCTTATGCCCCGGCGCGCAAAAACGAAAAAGTGCTCTGGCTCGGGGACTCCATCACCCAGGGCTACGGCCCCCTGCGCTCGGGCCAGACCTATGTGAGCGTGGCCAACCGTCTCCTGAACTACGATATCATCAATCAGGGGATCGGCGGCTACGTGTATGATAAAAACTCCCTGATGCCGATGGAAGGGTACCGGCCGGACAAGATCATCGCGGCGCTGGGCACCAATCAGTTCGGCTGCGGGACGATGAGGGACGTGGAGGAGTTTTACGATACTCTCGCCGAAGTCTACGGGGACAGGATCCCGGTCCTGTGCGTCACGCCCCTCTGGCGGGGCGACCTGCCGGAGGCGATACCCGTCCTTGAGCGGTTCTGCGAGGGGATCAAAGCCGTCGCCGGCCGTTATCCCAACGTGACGGTGGCGGACGGCTTCAAACTGGTGCCGCACCTGAAGGAGTATTTCCTGGACGCGCTCCATCCCAACGCTTTGGGCGCGGAAGTCTACGGCCGCGCTCTCACGGCGGAGATCCGGCGCCTGGGGTTCTGAAAGGGGCGTTCATGATGAGAAAGGTCATCCGGAGGATCCTGCCGGCGGTCACGGCGGCGCTCATGCTGTTTGTGTTTTCTTTTTCCGCCGGCCGCGCCGAGGACGGGGAAGACGGCATGATCTATGTGTCCTGCGATCTTGTCCTGCCGGAATACTGCGAATACATCGTGCCGGAGAACTGCTGGGCGATCCAGGCCGACGAATGGATGCAGGACTCCTATTACCGCGCGGCCATCACCCTGTTCACGATCCTGGATTTTTTCGGCCTGCCGGAGAACCATGAACTCTACGGGGACTACTTGCCCAGCCTGTATGATCCGAGCTATGTGGGGCGGGACGATATCCGGCTGTACATCCTCTGCCAGGACGCGCGCGCGGGCCGCTCCGCTGCCTTCATCGTGGACCTGATGAACGAGGACATCACCGGGATACTGTTCGACGCGGCGTTTGGCTTTTCGTTCCCGACGGTCCGTGACCTGGTGAGAAGCTACTGTGTCGACGGCTTTGAGGCAAACGAGCAGACCGACCTGGCGGAATGGTACAACATCATTCAAAAGCTGTACTGACCTTTTTTGTCGGGAGCGGGCTTAAGAAGATCACCGGACAGCCCTTCCGGCTTGGGCCAGCTCTTCGATCACCGCCCAGGTCTTTTCCGTGACGGGCAGGCCATCCTCCAGATTGCGCCGCCTTGTCTCCGTGAGGTTCTCGCCCGGCACGTGCAGGGGCGGGATGCCCTCCTCTTTTTTGAGGCCGTGCAGGAAGTCGATGCTCGCCTCCATGTGACGGAGCGCCTCATCCATGTCGCCCAGAGGGGAAACGTTCATCGCCATGTATACCTGGCTCATGCCGGCCTGCCCCTGATCCGGCGGGCCGATCATCAGCGATGTCCGCCCGAAGGAGAGCCCCGCGGCCATGAAGTCCAGCATGATGGACAGGGCGTTCCCCTTCCATTTGGCGATGGGCAGCATGAGGCCGGAGGCGCTGATGGCTCCGGGGTCGCGCGTCAGGTTCCCCTCCGTGTCATAGCCCAGGGGCTCGTCCAGCATCTGCCCCTGCTGCGCCATGATCTCCAGCTTGCCGTAGGCGTACTGGCTGACGGACATGTCCATCAGCAGCGGCTCCTTCGTGCCGCGGGGAACGGAAAAAGTCATGGGATTGTTGCCGATGGCGTTGGCCTTCGCGCCCCATGGCGTCAGGTTCTGGGAAGTATTGGTGAAGCACAGGGCGAACATCCCCCTGCGGGCGATCTTGAGGGCGTAGCGGCCGGCGCGGAGCCAGTGGCTGTTGTTGCGCACGGCGCAGCAGGCGATCCCGTGCTCTTCCGCCAGGTCCGATACGCGGTCCGCCATCTGCTCGGCGATCAGCGGGCCGATGCCGAAATGCGCGTCCCACACCTCCAGGCCGCCCAGGCCGGATATCCTTTCCGCCCTGAGCACTTTCGGGTCGCACACCCCGGTGCGCATGTCCTTGACGCAGCGGGGAAAGCGGTTCATACCGTGGCTGTGGACGCCGTCGGCGGAATTGTCGGCGAAGATGCGGGCAAGGCGCATCGCTTCCTCCGGCGGCAGATAGGGCCTGAGCCCCTCGGCCATCCGGGCGGCGGCTTCTTCATAGGAAACGCGGATCATGGCGGCACCTCCTGCTGAAAAGTATCCGGTTCTGAGAAATGTGATCCCGTGAAAAGGGACTGCATGCAAGATATCGGAACTATACCATATCCGGGGAGCGCGCGCAATTCTTTTACCCTGTCAGGCCTTAAAAATGGAAAACCTATTGAACTTTTGTCCCAAATACGGTATAAAAATGAGTGTGAGGACCGGTCAGAGTTTGTCAGACCGCGAACAAAGAGAAGGAGTGTCGGATATGTCGGAAAACAAGGGAATGAAGATCGCTTTCATCGGCTCGGAATGCTATCCTTTCATCAAAACGGGCGGCCTGGGAGACGTGATGTACGCCCTGCCCCGGGCGCTGCGGCGCCAGGGCGCCGAGGTGCGGGTGATCATGCCCTTCTACCGGTGCATCCCGGAAAAATACCGGGACGGGATGGCGTACGTGGGTTCCTTCATGATGGACCTTACCCGGGACGGCCGGTCCTTCTATGTGGGCATCATGGAAACGGAACTGGACGGCGTGACCTATGACTTCGTCGACTGCCGGGACTTTTTCGACTGGGGCAACCCCTACACCGGCCTGTGGGAGGATATCCCCAAGTACTGCTATTTCTCCAAGGCGTCCCTGGCGATCCTCAATTATCTGGAATGGGTGCCGGACGTGGTCCACTGCCATGACTGGCAGGCGGCGGTGGTGCCGGTGTACCTGCGCACCGAGTTCGACGGCACGCCCGTGGGCGCGGCCCGCAGCGTGATCACCATCCACAATCTGCGCTTCCAGGGCATCTGCAGCATCGAGCACCTGAAATACTGGACCGGCCTGCCGGACTATCTGTTCGATTTCCCCGTCTTCAGGCTCAGTGACAACGAGGCCAACATGTTCAAGGGCGGCCTGGCCTACGCGGACCGGGTCACCACGGTGAGCGAGACCTACGCGGAGGAGATCCAGACGGACTTTTACGGCGAGGGCCTCAACGGGCATCTCTGGTATCACCGGGCGAAGCTCCGGGGCATCGTGAACGGGATCGACGTGGATATCTGGAACAGCCGCACCGACAAGCTCCTGCCCGTGCCCTACGGTGAGGAGAACGCGCTGGCGGCCAAGAAGGAAAACAAAAAGGCCCTGCAGGAGCGTTTGGGCCTCACGGTGGACGAGAACAAGTACGTGATCGGCCTGATCTCCCGCCTGACGGACCAGAAGGGGCTGGATCTGATCAACGCCGTGTTCAGCGAGATGGTGGACGACGGCACGCAGGTGGTCATCCTGGGAACCGGCGACAGGCGCTATGAGGACGCCTTCCGCTATTACGAAAACGCCTATAAAGGCCGGGTCTGCGCCTACATCAAGTACGACGAGAGCCTGGCCCATCAGATCTACGCTGGGTCGGACGCCCTGCTGGTGCCCAGCCTGTTCGAGCCCTGCGGCCTCACGCAGCTGATCGCCATGCGCTACGGCACCGTGCCCATCGTGCGCGAGACCGGCGGCCTCAAGGACACGGTGGAGCCCTTCAACGAGTATACCGGGGAGGGCAACGGCTTCACCTTCGACCGGTATGAGGCGGGCCTGCTCCTGGATGCCGTCAAGCGCTCCGAGGGCGTCTACTTCAACGACCGCGCCCGCTGGGACGCCCTGGTGATCCGGGATATGGAAAAGGATGTCTCCTGGGAGCATTCGGCGGATCTGTACATGGACCTGTACCGGGAGCTCAAGGGCTGATACACCGGCGGAACGATCGGGCAGATATTTTTCGGCGGGGCGCTTAGCCCCGCTTCTTTTATGCGCCCAGCCGGGACTTCTATACACATTGGGCCGGCGCAATGTATCTGTTTTGCATTTTTTGAGGGAGCGCATTGTATATTTATGAGTAAAACGGTATAGTGTGTCCATAAATATCCCAACGCTCAGAAAGGAAGTAAACGGTATGAAAAAGTTTTTCGCTCTGGTACTGGCTCTGTGCCTGATGGTCCCCGCCCTGGTACTGGCGGATGGTCTGCCCGTGGTCAAGATCGGCGTGTTCGAGCCCTCTTCCGGTGACAACGGCGCCGGCGGCAAGCAGGAAGTGCTGGGCGTGGAATACGCTCATTCCCTGAAGCCCACCGTGATGATCGGCGGCGAGGAGTACGCCGTGCAGCTGGTCAACGTGGATAACCAGTCCGACTCCAGCAAGGCCGTCACCGCCGCGCAGGAGCTGGTCAGCGCCGGCGTCAGCGTGGTGCTGGGCTCCTACGGCTCCGGTGCCTCCATGGCCGGCGGCGATGTGTTCGCCACCGCCCAGGTGCCCGCCATCGGCCTGTCCTGCACCAATCCTTCCGTTACCACGCTGTGCGACTACTACTGGCGCATCTGCTTCCTGGATCCCTTCCAGGGCAGCGTCATGGCCAACTTCGCCGACAGCCTGGGCACCACCAAGGCCTATGTGCTCACCATGCTGGGTGAGGACTACGGCAACGGCCTGGGCCACTTCTTCTCCGACGCCTTCAAGGCCCTGGGCCATGAAGTGATCGCCGAGACCTTCCCGGAGGGCACCAGCGATTTCACCGCCTACATCAACAACGCCGTGAACGCCGGCGCGGACGTGGTGTTCGCTCCCTGCGCCACCACCTACGCCTCCCTGATCATCGACCAGGCCGCTTCCCTCTCCGTCAGCTTCCCGCTGCTGGCCGGCGATACCTGGGAGTCCTCCGTTATCCTGGATGCCGCCAAGGGCAAGGACATCGCGGTGTACGTGTCCACCTTCTTTGACGAGAACGACGACGGCGCCGCGGCTGCCGAGTTCGTTTCCGGCTTCAAGGCCTGGCTGAACGCCAACCCCGACAAGAAGACCAACAACGGCGGCAACGACATCGTCGCGGCCGTGTCTGCCCTGGGCTTTGACGGCTACAATGTGGCGCTGGCCGCCCTGGAAGCCGCCGGCTCCGTCGATCCCAATGCCATCGCCGAAGCGCTGCCCTCCCTGGTCTACGCGGACGCCGTGACCGGTTCCATCTCCTTTGATGATGTGGGCGACGCCCAGAAGGATATGGCCTACGTCAAGAAGGTCAACAACGAGACCGGCGCTTTCGATTTCGTGAAGACCCAGACCGTGGCCGGCCTGTAAGGCTTTTCTCGCTCCCGGGAAAAGGACCCGCGCTGACAACGCGGGTTCTTTTCCATCGTTATCGGATACCCTCCGGAGGCTGATCCACGTCCGGGCCGGTCCCGCCGGCCCGGGCGGTCGACCCTATGAAAGGCGGATTATTCCATGTTTGACAGGATCCTGCCCTATCTGCTGGCAGGCATTTCGGTGGGCGGGCAGTACGCCCTGATCGCCGTGGGATACACGATGGTGTACGGCATCCTGCGGCTGATCAACTTTGCCCACGGCGACATCTTCACGGCGGCCGGCTTTTTCATGGTGTATATCACCGCGTCCCTGCCCATGGGGGTTTCCATCCCCCTGGTCATCCTGCTCACGGTGGCGCTGGGATTCACCCTGGAGCGGGCGGCCTACAAGCCCCTGCGCACGGCGCCGCGCATGTCCGTGATGATCTCGGCCATCGGCGCGTCCTATCTGCTGCAGAACCTGATGTGGTACGTCACCGGCGGCCTGGCCAAGCAGTACCCGGTGCTGCCCTGGCTGAGCGACAGCGTGCAGATCGGCCCGGCCTCCACCAAGGTGGTCACCATCGTGACCCCCGTATTGACGGTGGCCCTGGTGATCGCGCTGGTGATGCTCATCAAGCACACCAAGATCGGCATGGCGATGCGGGCCGTGTCCCACGATTTTGAGACCAGCCAGCTCATGGGCGTGCGCATCAACTCGGTGATCTCCATGACCTTCGTGATCGGTTCCGCTCTGGCGGCGGTGGGTTCCATGCTGTATTTCACCAACTATTCCACCGTCACCCCCACCATCGGGGCCATGCCCGGGCTGAAGGCCTTCGTGGCCGCGGTGTTCGGCGGCATCGGGTCCATCCCCGGGGCGGTGATCGGCGCGATCATCATCGGCATCTGTGAGAACCTGATCAAGGCGGCCGGATACACCGCGTTTTCCGACGCGTTTACCTTTGCTCTTCTGATCGTGGTGCTCCTGTTCAGGCCCACGGGGCTCTTCGGCGAAAAGACCGCCGAGAAGGTGTGAGGTGGCCGTGATGAAAAAGATGTCGAAAACGCGCCTGATCGTCAGCCTTGCGGCGGTGCTGCTCCTGTATGTGGGCGCCTGGTGGGCCGAGACGGCCCTGGGCACCAACTCCATGCTGATCACAGTGCTCAAAAAAGGCGCCGTGTACGCCCTGATCGCGGTATCCATGAACCTGCTCAACGGCTTCACCGGGCTGTTCTCCCTGGGGCAGTCGGGCTTCATGCTGGTGGGCGCGTACGTATACGCGGTGTTCACCATCCCGCTCAAGCGTCACGCCGCGGTGTACCAGTACTACAACGGGGGCATCATCCAGTTCGAACTGCCCCTTCTGGTGGCCCTGCTGCTGGCGGGAGTGGTGGCGGCCCTCCTGGCCGCCCTGGTGGGCCTGCCGGTCTTAAGGCTCAAGAGCGATTACCTGGCCATCGCCACCCTGGGCTTCGCGGAGATCATCCGGGCCGTGGTGCAGTGGGATTCCCTGGGGCCTGTCACCAACGGTTCCAATCTGCTCAAGACCTATCCCACTTTCGCCAACACCAAGATCCTGGGCACCACGGTGCTGTTCCCCTTCATC
>CACZOZ010000360.1:0-2920 GCA_902782865.1 uncultured Eubacteriales bacterium | reverse complement strand
GCCGATGTTGAGCAGGGCAAAATCCTTCCACCACTTCCCGTCGGGCCGGACGAATCTCAGGCGCTTCATCCCGTGCTCCTCCTTTTATTTTCAGCCTTTGAGGATCTCGCTGACCGCGTCGTTGAGCCAGTCACCGTCAAACAGTTCGATCATGCCCTGGTCGCACGCGGCGGCCAGCTTCACGCTGACGGGCAGCCGTCCCAGCACTTTAAGATCATGCCAGTCCGGGTCGCGCGGGAGCTGCTCCCCGAAGGGGCTGAGCTTCTCTCCGCAGTGGGGGCAGGTGATATACGCCATGTTCTCCACCAGGCCCTTGACAGGGACGTTCATCATGTCCGCCATGTTGACGGCTTTTTCCACGATCATGCCCACCAGGGTCTGGGGCGTGGCCACCACGATCGCCCCGTCCACGGGGATGGACTGGAACACGGTCAGCGGCACGTCCCCCGTTCCCGGAGGCATATCGATATACAGTACGTCCAGATCGCCCCAGACCACGTCGGTCCAGAACTGTTTGACCGTACCGGCGATGACCGGGCCGCGCCAGACCACCGGGCTGGTCTCCTGGTCCAGGAGCAGGTTGACGCTCATCATTTTGATGCCGGTCTTTGTCAGGGAGGGCAGTATCCCGTCCTCATTGCCCACGGCGCCCTCGTGGATGCCGAAGGCCATGGGGATGGACGGCCCGGTGATATCCGCGTCCAGGATGCCGGTCTTATAGCCCATCCGCTGGGTCAGGACGGCCAAAAGGCTCGTCACCATGGACTTGCCCACACCGCCTTTACCGCTCATCACGGCGATGATCTTCTTCACATGGGTGCTTTCCTTCGGCTTTTCAAGAAGGGACTTGGGGTCTCTGCTGGCACAGTTGGCCGAGCAGCTGGAACAGTCATGGGTGCATTCGCTCATCGTCATTTTCTCCTTTGATATCCTCATGCGCTTGACGCGCATGTCTGTTGCGCATGTCATTATAGCCCATGCCCCGGGGAAAAACAAGACCGTTTCCCGACAGTGCCGGCCCGACCCGGTGTCAAAAAGCGATCTTGTTATCGTCAGCAACATATTTCAACCAAAATCAGGTATATCGCCTCGATTGTTGAAATTATTCTTGACTTTCAGCCGCGGGGTACAGTATGATGGAACAGGTATATCCATTATCATGTTTCTTTCAGAAACGATCGGAGGTCCTTCATGGTATTATCACTCGAACGCCTCGCCGAGGTCGTCGCCAAAAGGCGCAGGGCTCTCAGGATGACCCAGGCCCGTCTGGCAGACATCACGGGGATCAACCGCGCACTCATATCACGTTTGGAATCGCAAAGCTTCACGCCCGGTGTCGATCAGCTTCTGGCCCTGTCCGAAGCCCTCGGGTTCGATCCCGCCCAGCTGTTCGTCCGCGCCGGCAGGCCCGGCGAGGCGCCCCCTGTCAGGCGCAGGATCGCCGTGGCCGGCACCGGGTACGTGGGGTTGAGCCTTTCCGTGCTCCTGGCCCAGCACAACGACGTGACCGCCGTCGACATCGTGAAAGAGAAGGTGGACAGGATCGACCGCTTCGAGTCCCCCATCCAGGACGAGTATATCGAGGCCTGGCTGCGTGACGCCCGGAACGGGCAGCGCCGTCTGAGCCTGAAGGCCACCCTGGACGCCGAATCGGCGTACGCGGACGCGGACTATATCATCATCGCCGCCCCCACGAATTACGATCCGAGGACCAACCGGTTCGACTGCTCCGCCGTGGAAGCGGTCCTCAAAACGGTGTTCGCCGCCTCGGCCGGCAGAGAAACCAAACCTGTCATCGTGATCAAATCCACCGTGCCCGTCGGATACACCGTAAGCGTGCGGGAGCGCTTCGGGGCGGACAACATCCTCTTCAGCCCGGAGTTCCTGAGGGAATCGAAAGCCCTCTATGACAACCTGTACCCCAGCCGCATCATCGTCGGCTGCGACGATGACACCCGTTCCGCCGCGGAGACCTTCGCCGTCCTGCTCAGGCAGGGCGCCCTGAAAGAGGACATACCGACCCTGTTCACGGGCTTTACCGAAGCGGAAGCGACGAAGCTTTTCGCCAACACCTATCTGGCCCTGAGGGTATCCTATTTCAACGAGCTGGACACCTACGCCGAGATGAAGGGACTGGACACGGCCGCCATCATCCGCGGTGTGTGCCTGGATCCCCGGATCGGCGACTACTACAACAATCCCAGCTTCGGCTACGGCGGCTACTGCCTGCCCAAGGACACCAAGCAGCTGCTGGCCAACTATGACGGCGTGCCGGAAAACCTGATCCTAGCCATCGTGGAGAGCAACCGGACCCGCAAGGATTTCATCGCCGACCGGGTCCTGGAGATCGCCGGGACCTACGGCAACAGCGAGGCCTACTCCCCCGCGAAGGAAAAGCGGCAGCGGGAGGCGGTGGTGGGCGTGTACCGCCTGACCATGAAGACCGATTCGGACAATTTCCGGCAGTCCTCCATCCAGGGCGTCATGAAGCGCATCAAAGCCAAGGGGGCCCGGGTGGTGGTGTACGAGCCCACCCTTGAGGACAGCAGCACCTTCTTCGGCAGTGAGGTGGTCAACGATCTGAAACGCTTCAAGAAGCTCTGCGGCTGCATCATCGCCAACCGCTATGACCCGGTTCTGGATGACGTGCGGGAAAAAGTCTACACCCGCGACCTGTTCCGCAGGGACTGACAGGGACCATCATAGTCCCGAACAAGGAGGCATCATGAAACACACGATCGATCTGAACGGAAAGACCGTCCTGGTGACCGGATCCCCGGGCTTTATCGGCGCCAATCTGGTGCTCCGCCTGCTCAGGGACATGGAAGGCGGACGGATCATTTCCCTGGACAACATGAACGACTATTACGACCCGGCCCTGAAGGAATACCGGCTCGGCCTGATCACGGAAGCGGCCCGG
>CACZOZ010000359.1:0-4140 GCA_902782865.1 uncultured Eubacteriales bacterium | reverse complement strand
TCAGTTCTCCCGTCAGCGCCCGGATAAGCTTGGCGGTGTCCCCGTTTTTCCGGGGGGAGCCGTTCAGGATCAGGGTCTTTTTCCGGGTGCCGTCACTCATGGCGTTTCCTCCTCCGCGCCTCCCCAGGCCAGCAGGTGCCCCAGGGGCGTTCTGAACCCGACGGCCCGGTACAGGTTTTTGTCGCAGTCGGCGCAGCCCACGGTCATGGTCTTTACCCCGCTTGCCTCAAAGGCGTATCCCGCCAGCTGCCGGGCCAGCCCTTTGTGCCGGTATCCGGGCAGGATGTAAAAGTCCTCGAACACGCCGCTGGGGGCGTAATCGAAGGTGGAAAAGCCCACCGTGACCGAGCAGCAGCCCGCGAGGGTCTCCCCGTCCCAGGCGCCGAAGAACAGGATGCGCTTTTCATCCATCGCGGTCCGGAGCTTTTCCCTGTCGTCGTCCGTGGGCGCCTCTTCCCCGATGGCTTCCTTGTAGGCCCGGTGCAGCTCCCAGAGCTGATCCAGCCGGGCGGTGTCGATGATCCCCAGTTCCATGCTGCCTCCCGTAAAAGTGTTTTTCTTTCGCGTCCGTCCCGATCTGTCCTGAAAACGCCCCGCTCTTTTTAAGGAACGGGGCGCGCCGGATGTGTTTTATCCCTCCAGGGCCTGAGCGGCGCGGCGGCAGATGCCGTCGATCCAGTCCTTCCGCTGGAGCTCGCTCAGCCACGCGGGCGGGATGGCGTCGTATCCGTAGCTCAGTCCCGCCAGGCCGCCGGCCACGGCGCCCACGGTGTCGGTGTCATAGCCCAGGTTGACGGCCTTCAAAAGGGCGTCCTCAAAGGTGTCCGTGGTCATGAGGCACCACACGGCCGCCTCCAGGGTGTCCACCACGTAGCCGGTGGAGCGGATATCCTTTTCCGGGAGGGCGGCGAACGCGTCAAGATCCCTCAGCCGGGCGTAGGCGGGCAGGTCGCCCCCGCAGTCGTACAGGTTCTCGTCGTACCACCTGAAGCCCTTGGTGAGGCCCTGCCGCAGCTTCTCCCTGAGGGAGACTTCCCCCGTGAGGATGGCCTGCGCCATGAAGTAATAAAGCCCGCAGGCGATGTTGGCCCTGATGTGGGCGTGGGTCAGGCTGCCCACCTGGCTCACCAGGCGCATGGCGTCCTTGTCCGAAAGGCCCTTTGAATGGGCGTACAGGCAGGCGGGCAGGATGCGCATCAGGCTGCCGTTGCCGTTGCTGGTCACCTCATCCCGGCCGCAGCGCTTCGGATCGTGCCTGTGCTTGTAGTCCCTGATGGAACGCATGGTGCCCCAGCCGATGTCGAAGGACTCCCCGAAGGGCGTGAAGCCTCCGTTGTCCAGCCAGTCCACGAAATTGTCCATCACGTACTTCAGGTCGATATCGCCCGTGTCGGCGATGGCCGAGAGCAGCGCCAGGGTGAGGCTGCTGTCATCGGTCCAGGTGCCCGCCGGCAGGTCGAAGGTGCCGTGGCCGCGCATGCCCCTCACCGGGAGGGCCTGCACTTCTTCCCGGGCCCTGAACTGCACGGGGCAGCCCAGCGCGTCTCCGGTCACCACACCGAACACGCCGGACCTGATCATTTCCAAAGTCGTCATTTGTCATCCCTCCTCTGATGATGTTCGTTTTGCGGATCTTTCTCATCCGCGGGGCTATCATATCACGGGGAGGGGATCGGCAGGTCGCCTGCCGGGTGACAATTTATTTTCATCGGCGTTCATCAGTCGAACAGCGCCGGGGCGTCCGGATGGGCGTGGAAAGCGAAGCACATTTCGATCTGCTCCCGGGTGGTCTTTTCCTCCGCCAGGGGAGAGGGCAGGGCGTCTTTCGCGAAAAAGGCGGCCCCGGTGGTCTCGATGTTTTTTTCGAACGTGCCGCCCAGGTACCGGCAGAGCATGAAGACCTTGACCACGCCGTACAGGTGGTTCACCACGTTGCGCCTGCGCCAGTCCTGCACGGCGATGAGCCTCTCGGCGCGCACGACGGCCCCGGTCTCCTCCAGGACTTCTTTTTCCGTGTTGGCGGCCACGCTCAGGTCCACGTCGCACCAGCCCCCCGGCAGGGCCCAGGCCCCGTTGTTTTCCCGGGTGAGGAGGATCTTTCCGTCAAGGAACACCGCGCCCCGGGTGTCCACCTTGGGGGTCTGGTACCCGCTCTCGTTCAGGAACAGGTCCCCGATCCTTTCTTTGGGCAGGCTGGTGCGGGCGGCGAGCATCTCGGCGGCGATCTGCCTTAACTGCGCGTACCGCTCAAGGTCATACCTGTCCTTCCCGTAGGCCAGCCCCGCCTGGGCGATCGCCTGGATGCGGATGATAAAGTCGAGCCATGGATCGTTCATTTGGCCGCCTCCTGTCCGTCAGTCGTTCTCCGTTTTTCCGGGGATCCTCATCATCACCCGGCCGTCCACGGTCTCAAAGCCGAACTTCCGGTACAGGCCGTGGGCGTCCCGCGTGATCAGGAATCCCCGCAGGGAGCGGAAGATCTCCCGGGAAACCACATGCCTCACCAGCGCTGTCCCCAGCCCTTTGCCCCGGTGCCGGGGCGATATCACCACGTCGCACAGATACCAGGTGGTGGCATAGTCCGTGATCACCCGGGCGAAGCCCGCGAGGCGCTCCTCCCCGTCCACAGTCAGGCCGTAGCACACAGAGTGCTCCATGGCGTTTTTGATCACGTCCCGCGGCCGGTCTGAGGCCCAGTAGGTCTCCTTCAAAAGGGCGCAGACATCATCGGCATCGATGTGCTCCGCGCCCTCGATGACGCGGTATGTCATAAGTCCTCCTCATCCATCCGGGCCGCGCGGGCCATGGCGATGAAGGCCGCGGCGCTCCAGGTCTGTCCGGAGCAGGATCTCCACTCCAGGTATTCCCCGCCGCCCTCCTGGATGCCGCCGTAAACGCGCCCGTCCTCCGGGTGATAGATTTCCGCGAACTGCCCGTCCCGGACCGCGTGCTCCGCCAGGACGTAAAACTCATGATCGAACAGGTCCCGTCTCCCGGCTTTCAGCGCCGCCAGGGCGAAAAAGCCCTGCACGTGTGGCCACACCGTGCCGCAGTGCCGGCCGTATCCCATGGCGTCGTAGGGGGCGAAGGCCGGATACACGCAGGGGATGCCGTGCGGGGTCAAAAAGACGCGGTCCAGGACGGACTTTGTTTTCGCCTCATCCGCGATATCGAACAGGATCGCGAAGGCCAGGCCCAGGCCCTCCTGCGCGCCGCACTCGTACGCCAGGTAGTCATACGTCCCGGCGCTCCCGTTCCAGAAGGCCCTGTTGACCGCGCCTTTAAGCGCGTCCGCCCGGTCGATGTATCCCCGGGACGGCTCCCCCAATGTGTCAGCCAGCGTGGCCAGCGCCCGGAAGGCGCGCTCGTAGACACAGTTGGTGGACAGGGCCTTCATGGGGATGCCATAGCCCGCGGCCGCCCGCTCCTTTGGGTGCTCCCCGCTCCATTTGAGGATGCTCGAGCACAGGGACGGGCAGCGGTACTTTTCCGGATAGGCGGACACCCCGTCCCCGTACACCGCGGGGCCGCGGAACAGCCCGTCCGCGGGATCGAACTCCTCCCGGAGGCAGGTTTTGATCGTGTTCCCGACCGCGTCGAAAGTAAGGCGCGTGAAAGCCGGATCCCCGGTCACTTGGATCAGCTTCTCCGCCCCCAGGGCCCAGATGATCCTGTCCCAGTACTGCCCTGAGATACAGGGCTCCCCGTCCCGTATCTCCAGGACGGACAGGAGGGTGTTTTTCGCTATATCCGGCATCATTTCCGCCGCGGCGAAGAGGGTATTGATCGCCGCGTCCCTTGTCCAGGGGGTGGGGTAGTCCAGCCCCGCCATCAGGCAGGGGCCGGGGCCTGTCATCAGGCCGGCCTTCATGATCTTCGTATTGGCCTTCAGCGTGGCTTTGGCCAGGCGGAGGGCGTCTTTGATCAGTCCCTTTTCCCGGGCCCGGGATAATGTGTCCGGCATGGTGTCCTCCTCCCGCGGTCCCGTCACAGGCGCACCGGGACGGCGCACAGTTTTCTGAGTTTTTCATGCCATTTTTCGACCGTGCTCTCATCGGGAACGGTGAAGCCGTCCGGCGGCAGGGAGAGCT
Source organism: uncultured Eubacteriales bacterium (assembly GCA_902782865.1). GTDB lineage: Bacteria > Bacillota > Clostridia > Christensenellales > Aristaeellaceae > RUG756. The sequence goes on along the minus strand of CACZOZ010000359.1, from coordinate 49 downwards.
GCCTGCGCTTGTCGTTGCCCAGGGCGTGGTAGGGCAGCAGATCCACCTG
>CACZOZ010000358.1:0-3378 GCA_902782865.1 uncultured Eubacteriales bacterium | reverse complement strand
GGGCAACGATGAGATCATTCGTTTCCTTTGCGAAACCGAACTGAAGCCCTCTTTCGCCCCGGGCGAAAAGCTGGAATACTCCAACACCGGCTACAATCTGCTGGCTCTGCTGGTGGAGCGGCTCTCCGGCGTTCCCTATGAGGAATTTCTGCAAAAGAACATCTTCGGACCCGCCGGAATGACCTCGACCCGCTGCTGCCATATCCGCAGGGACGGCGTCCCGTTTGAGAATTATGCCCGGGCCACGGTGTTCGAGGATGGCAGATACGTTGCCGACGTGGACTCGGCCGCGGCCGGCGACGTGGTCGCCTTTGACGGTCTCAACGGCGACGATTACGTGTATACCAACATCTTTGACATGCTCCGCTGGGACAGGGCGCTGCGCGAGGGCAAGGTGCTGACACTGGAGGAACAGGAGCTCATGTACACCCCCGCGAAGCTCAACAATGGCGAGGACGCCGTATACGACGAGTACCAAGGGATGACCATCGGCTACGGCTTCGGCTGGGGAACTGGCCGTGACAGGGAGCTGGGGCGCATCGTCAGTCACAGCGGAGGCATGCCGGGCGTGGCCACATGGTTTGAGCGCTTTATCGACGCGGACAGGGTGCTCGTCCTCCTCATCAATCGCAGCAATCCCGAGGAATACAGAGCCCTTGACGGCTTCTGGAACGGGATGCAGCTGATCGCGCGGGACCTGGAGCCCGAACCCATCCGGACCATCGAGGAGATCATGATCAGGGATCCTGACAAGTCGAAGTGGGAGAGCTACTGCGGCCGGTACGAGCATCCCGAGGACGCCGATCTCATCATCGATGAGGTCTGGATGCAGGACGGCGAGCTTCATGCCAGGGCCATCGACGAGGACGGGGATGAGATGACCTTCCGCCTCTATCCCCTCGGAGAGGATGAGTTTGGCCGCAGGGGCGGCATGCTGCAACTTTCCTTCGGCGACGGCTGCCTGAGGGTCGGTGATCTCACCTGCAAAAAGCTGTAAGGATCTTATTTTCGGGGCGGCGGGGCCCGACCCCCGCCGCCGGCATAGGAGGAAGTGGAAAAAATGGAATACAGGCTCGCGGATCTGACAGAAGAAGAAGCCGCATACATCGGCGGAAAGATCGATGAGATCGTGCCGCGCGAAGTGGACGCGGACGAGGAAAGATATGTCCTCAAAGTCGAGAACGAAAACGGTGAGATCATCGGCGGATGCGTCGCGGAGGCTTACGAATACCACTGGTCGAGGATGTTCCTTGACACCCTCTGGGTGGATGAGCGGTATCGGCATCAGGGGATCGGCTCCAGGATCATCCGGGAAGTGGAACGCATCGCGAGGGAAAAGGGATGCCGGGTGGTGACGCTCGGCACCGCCAGCTATATGGCCAGGCCCTTCTATGAAAAACACGGCTACACGGTCTTTACGTCGCTGACGATGCCGAACGGCTTTATCAGCTACTCCCTGGTCAGGTATCTGGACAGGGACATAACGGAATACGTGCCGACGAACGATGCCGGCGCGCGGTTCACCCTCTCGCCGGGCAGTGAGGATGACGCGGAGGTCATCAGGAACGGCATCCGCGCCTACAGCGAGGCCTGGGAGCCGGAATGCGAGACCGTTGACTGTGACATGAAACTCGTGGATGGGTCCGGCCGGTTCATCGCGGGCGTGATCGCGAAGGTGAACAAAGGCGCCTATGGCTTTATCGACGCGGTGTATGTGGAAGAGCCATTGAGGCGAAAGGGCCTTGGCACGTATCTTATGCGGGAAGCGGAAAAAACGGCGAAGGAAAACGGCGCGTCCATGATCCTGACGAACGCAGGCGACTGGAACGAAAGCTTCTTCAAAAAGAACGGTTATTTTATAAGGGGCGAACTTAAAGACGTGCCCAAAGGCCATGACTGCTATGAGCTCTGTAAAATGATCTGAGGCGGCGGGTAAAGCCGCCCAACGGGGAGAGGTGAGCGCATGATCCTGTATGAAGCGGCCCTGGATGACGAGGTGCTGGATCAACTGATCCGGTTTTCCGAAGACTGGGCGGCGGAAGACAACTGTTACGGATACCGCCCGAACGAGAAAAGCGACATCGAGGGCAGCAGGATCTTTCTGGCGGAAGAGGACGGCGCGGTGACCGGTTATCTGTTCGGAAGGATCTTCCGGTCGGAGCGCATGAGATCCGTCATGCCGGAAGGCACCCCCTGTTTTGAGGTCGAGGAACTGTATGTCGTCCCGGAAAGACGGTCCCGGGGCATCGGGGCGAAACTGTTCCGATACGCGGAAGAGGCCGTGAGACCGGAGGCCGAATACATGGTGCTGAGCACGGCGGCAAAGAACTGGAAAGCCATTTTCCGTTTTTACCTGGATGAGCTCGACATGACGTTCTGGAGCGCGCGGTTATTCAAGAAGATCGGATCATGAGCCGCCCGGACGGGGGGCTGCACGGCAGCCCCATCCGGGAAACAGCGCGTCCTATTCCTTTTTGATGAGCTCCGCGTTTGGGACCGGGGCAAGACCGGAAAGCGCGGGATGGTCCGTCAGGGTCCGGATGATCCGCCACCCGGTCCCGCTCCGCTTTAAGTTTCCGGGCATCGGCCGGAACCCCAGATCCAGGTATACCTTGCACGCCAGCCAGGTGGTGGTCTGGGTCGGGACCACGACATGGCCATAGCCCAGCTTTTTCATGTGCCGGAGCACGTGGGTGATGAGCGGTTTTGACAATCCCCGCCCCTGCGCGTCCCGCCGGACGGCCACCCAGTGGAGCCAGCCGTTTATCCGATCGTCCCCGGTATGGATATCATAAAAAGCCGTCGCCGTGGCGAGCGCCTGCCCGCTGTCATCGGTCACGAAAAACATCCTGTTTTCAAGCTCGCTCTCACGCCCGGCGTAATATCTTTTCCACGCGTCTTCGCCTTCCCCGTGGGTCTCGAATTCCTTCGCGCTCTTTTCGATATCGATCCACGTCTCTTTGTCGCCCGGGGCGTAATACCGGTAATGATATCCCGCGGGCAGAGGGGGCTCGGGCATGTCATCCAGGTCCTTTTCCAGCAGCAGCTCATAATAGGGGATCCGCGGATCGTGATTGTCAAAACTGTCAAGGCTGCGGCTCACCCGCCATTGGTCCCGGGTCAGCAGGCTCACGTGCCCTGTCCGCGTTTCATTCATCTGCGGGACTTCTACATTCTGCGAGGTCCACTGATACCGGAAGCCGAGCTTTTCCTGGACGCGCCGGGACCTCAGGTTCCCGTCGTAATATCCGCACCAGACGCGCCGGAGCCCCAGGTCCTCAAAAGCGTGCCGCAGGATCTCCCGGGCCGCCTCGGGGACGATCCCTTTTCCCCAGTACGGGACGCCCAGCCAGTATCCCAGCTCCGCCTCGTCGTCTT
>CACZOZ010000357.1:0-5562 GCA_902782865.1 uncultured Eubacteriales bacterium | reverse complement strand
CATCGGGGAAGCGGACTTTTCGTCCACCGGATACAGCTATACCCTGTCACTGATCGCGGGCAGATACAAGCCCATCATCCTGTACTGCCTGATGGAGTATGAGCCCGTCCGGTTCAACGAGATGCAGCGCTACCTGGGCCGGGTGGCGGACAAGACCCTCAGCCAGCACCTCAAGGAGCTGGAGCGGGACGGCTTGATCCACCGGAAAATGTATCCCGAGATCCCGCCCAAGGTGGAGTACACACTGACGGAGCGCGGCCGGAGCCTGATGGCGGTGCTCGATCAGCTGTGCACCTGGGGGAACGAGAACCGGATGTGACGGACGCGGCCGGCGGCTGCGCCCGATGGACCCGTTCAACAGGGCAGGCATTTTCTGCGCAGAGCGCGTGCTCAACTTCTCGAGCCTGGGCCAGGGCCTTGGACTTGGCCAATGAAGCCGCTGCGCTAATGCATGGGAACTGTTACCCAGATCACAGATTTGGACAGTTCCGCAGTATTTCACATCGCCTGCGATATTTCACACGCGCAGCGTATTTCACGCGCTTCAGCGCATTTCACTGTCGATCAGGCGCCGGACGGCGTCCCGATCGACCCTGTTTCCGAGGTTGAATTCAATGAGACCGTCGGGTATAATAGGTCTGCTTTTTCTCTGCTTTATCACATGATATTCCGGAGGCCGGGGATGGAAGGCAAAAACGAGAAGCTGTTCAGGAGCTCTTTTTTTCGCAGGATGTTCCTGTCCTACGTGCTGCTGATCCTGGTCTCCATCGCCGTTTTCTGCGTCTGGTACTTGTACTCCTACCGGGCCACGGCGGTCTCGGCGGCGCGCAGCGAGGCGCGGCAGCAGGCGACGGCTTTCGCGACCCGGACGGATCAGAACCTTCTGATCGCCCAGAGCCTGACGGGGGCCATGAATTCCTCCGAGATCCTCAGGAACATGTACCAGTCCTTCTGCATCGAGAAGAAAACACCGGACTCCATGCTGCTCTACCAGTCCCAGTCGGAGCTGAGCCGGGTGAAGGCCTCCTCCGGGAACCTGGAGGTCTACGCCATCCTGCTGGGCTTTGAGGGGGACAAGCGGCTTTTCGCTCCCGGGCGGGTCATCGCCCTGGACGACGCGGTGCGTTCGCTGCCGGTGACCCCGTGGGTCGGGGTGACCAACGGCGTGAACCTCCTGGGGCTCACGGGCAACGCCAACATGATCCTGAACCGGGAGTTCCTGGTCTACGCCGACGCCTATACCGGGGGCGCGGTCCACGGCGGATCCAAGGGCCTGGCCGTGGTGCTGATGGAGCTTTCGCCGCTGCAGGCCAGGGCGGAAGACCTGCGGAAATGGTTTTCAGGCCTATCGATCCGGAACGGGGCGGAGGAGATCTATGCCGTCGGCGATGAGCTCGGTCCGGAAGAGACATTGGAAATGACCAGCATGGTCTATCGGGACCTTACGTACCGGTTCGTCATCGATCCGAAGATCTTCGTCACGTCCCTCCCGCCCCGGGCTTTCCTGCCCCTGATCCTGACGGCGCTGATAGGGATACTGTCCCTGTATGGCTGCTATCATTACCTGAAGCACCGTTACGCGCCCATCGGGGCCATCACGCATCTGGTCGCTGTGGAGGAGCCGGGCGCTGCCGGCCGCGGGGATCTGGACGATGTGCTCAAGGGCATATCGGACCTGATCGGCGAGAGGAACGGATACCGGGAAAAGATGATCACCGTATCGCCCTACGCCAGCCACGGGGCGCTGCATCAGCTGATCAGCGGCAACATGGACCAGGAGCAGGTCAGTGCCCTGCAGGACGAGCATTTCTGGTTCCTGCGCCGGGAGACCTACATGGTGGGCCTGGTGAACCTGGCGATGACGGGGGAGAAGGCCGCCACGGAGCAGCGGTACCTGGACGCCCGGGCCCTGGCGGCCCACGCCTGCACCGCCCTTTCCGACGATGAGCACCCCGTCGTGACCAGCCCGCGGGACGCGCAGAACCTCTACGTGGTGGTGAACGGGGACCGGCCCGAGGAGCTGGCGGACCTGTTCTACGCCATGCTGCGGGGCATCGGGGAAGCCATCGACAACCCGGCGGTGGCGGTCACCATCGGCGTGAGCTGCCCGGAAACGGACCTGGAGCGCCTGAGGAGCGCCTGCCTGGACGCGGCCGCGGCGCTGGACAACATGATCGTGGGCGGGCGCGGCAGTGTGTACTTCGCCGAGAAGGATCAGGAGGAGAAGGACCGGGATTTCTGGTTCCCGAAGGATGCCCAGGACAAGATCGTGCGGGCCCTGACGGAAAACCGGCCCGAGGATCTGACCCGGCTGATGGACCAGATCTGGGAGAAGAATTTCCGCAGGTCCTCCCTGCCGCCGGACGCGGTGCGCCGCCTGGTGGACGAGACGCATTCCTGCATCAGCGGTGCGCTGCGTCGGATCAGCGAAAACAGCACCACGCATTTGAGGATCGGGCGGATGAGCGAACCGGCCACCATCGAGGAGATCTTCGCCTACTACCGGGGCGTACTGGACCAGGCGCTGATCACCTATCAGGCGGAAGTGGCGGGGGACGAGGGCGGCAGCCGGCTGCAGTATGAGATCTGCGCGTATATCGACGCCCATGTGCTCAGCCCGGATCTGAGCCTGACCGCCGTGGCGGACCACTTCGGCGTTTCCAGCAAGATGGTGGGGACGGTCTGCCGGGAGCGGTTCGGGAAGACCTTCCTTCAGTACGTCCGGGACTGCCAGATCCGCTACGCCACGCAGCTTCTGCAGACCACCGACATGTCCCTTGAAGAGATATCGGAAAAGTGCGGCTTTACGAACTTGCTCACTTTCAGGCGGAATTTCAAGGCCAGTATGGGGATCAACCCCAGCGACTACCGGAAAGCTTAGGCCCCGGAAGCGAGGAAAATCAAGGCAAGCATCAAAAAATACCCCGGAAAAAATTGATGCTTGTCTTTTTTTGACGGTTTTTTTATCATTTTTGTTGTCAAGAGCATTCGATCCGGTACGGGCCGGGTCATCCCGGCGTGAAGCCGGCGAAATGAATAACACCTATCCGAAAACTGTTGGAAAGGAAGGCGGGCCGAACATGAAGACTCACGTGCCGGAAAAACGCAAGCCCCTGGGCATCCTGATCGCCCGGGACAAATACCTGCTGATCATGTTCCTGCCGGTCTTCCTTTACTACCTGATCTTCGCCTATCTGCCGATGGTGGGCCTGGTGATGGGGTTTGAGGATTTCCGCATGGGCAGCGGTTTTGAGGGCCTGTTCACCAGCAAATGGGTGGGCTTCAAGTGGTTCAGCCAGTTTTTCCGCTCCCCGTTCGCCTGGCGCCTGATCCGCAACACCTTCCTGCTGTCCTTTTACTCGCTGATCTTCGGCTTCCCGATCCCCATCATTTTCGCGGTGGCCATCACCCAGCTGCGTTCCCGCCGGGTGGCCAAGACGGCTCAGGTGATCACCTACCTGCCCTATTTCATCTCCACGGTGGTGGTGGTGGGCATGATGACCAACTTCCTGTCCCCGTCCACCGGCATCATCAATCAGATCATCACCAGGCTGGGGGGCAAACCGGTCAATTTCATGTCGGATCCCTCCTGGTTCAGGAAACTGTACGTGATCTCCGGTTCGTGGCAGACCTTCGGGTTCAACTCCATCATTTTCGTGGCGGCCATCATGGGCATCGATCCGGCCCTGTACGAGGCGATGGAAGTGGACGGGGCCTCCCGCTGGCAGCGGATCATCCACCTGATCCTGCCCGGGATCTCGGAGACCATCATCCTGCTGCTGATCATGACCCTGGGCAATCTGCTCAACGTGGGCTTCGAGAAGGTGTATCTCATGTACTCCCCGGCGGTGTACGAGACCGGTGACGTGATCTCCACCTACGTGTACCGCCAGGGCATCGAGAACCATAAATACGGCTACGCCGCCGCCGTGGGCCTGTTCTATTCCGCCGTCGGGTTCGCTTTCGTGGTCAGCTCCAATCATCTGGCGCGCAAAGTGACCGGCTCGTCGCTGTGGTGAAGGGGGGAGCGGGCATGACTGTGAGACCGATGAGGGGCGGCCGGGGCTCGGATCCGCATTCCTTCCGGAAAGCGTCCGCCGGGGACAAGTTCCTGGATATCGTGATCTGGATCCTGGTGATCTTCGCCGCGGCGGTGACGCTGTATCCCTTCCTGTATGTGGTCTCCGTGTCCATCTCGGAGGGCTCCGCCGTGGCCAAGGGCAGCGTGGTGCTGTTTCCCAAGGGCTTTTCCCTGGACGCGTTCGCGATGGTCACCAGGAACCACCAGCTGTGGGTGAGCTACGGCAACACGTTCTTCTACACGGTGGCGGGCACGGTGGCCAACGTGGTGTTCACCTGCCTGGGCGCCTATCCCCTTTCCCGGTCCCATTTTTTCCTGCGCCGGCCGCTGAACTTCTATGTGGCCTTCACGATGTATTTTTCCGGCGGCCTGATCCCCACCTATATCGTGGTGACGGGCATCGGGCTGTACAACAGCCGCCTGGCGATGATCCTGCCGGTGCTGGTGAGCGCCTACAACCTGATGATCTGCCGCAGCGCGATGTCAAGTGTGCCCCAGGACCTGTTCGAGAACGCCGCGCTGGAGGGCGCCAACGAGTTCTTCATGATGGCCTGTATCGCCGTGCCCCTGATCAAACCCACCCTGGCCGTGCTCACACTGTACTACGCGGTGGCCCGGTACAATGATTTCTTCAACGCCATGCTCTACCTGGGCGACACGGACCTGCAGCCCCTGCAGATCTTCCTGCGCCGGGTGCTCCTGCAGGCCTCCAACGAGGTGCTCCAGTCCGCCGGCGGCCAGGCGGCTGCCGCGGCGGCGGAAAACACGCTCAAGATCCGCTACGTGTGCATCGTGCTCTCGGCCGTACCGATCTTCGTGATCACGCCCTTTGTGCAGAAATACCTGGTCTCCGGCACCATGCTGGGCGCTGTCAAAGGGTAAATGACTTCGGCTCAACGCGCTTGGAACTTTAAGCGCTCAAGCATATTTTGAAAGGAGAGTAGACTTATGAAGAAGACGCGCATCCTGTCCCTTGTCCTGGCCCTGTCCCTGGTGTTCGGCCTGGTGCCCGCCGTGGCTGAGAACCTGGCGGCGCTGCCCCTCACCACCGAAGCGGGCGCGACGGTCAGCATCCTGGCCATCAACTCCTATTATTCCAACGTGGATCTGCGGGACGCCACCCTGCTCAAGGAGATCGCCGACCGCGCCGGCGTCACCATCGAGTGGACGCTGATCGATCCCTCCAGCTATACCGATTCCGTGAGCCCGATGCTCGCTTCCGGCAAGGATCTGCCCGACATCATCATGATGCCCGACAAGGACCTGAACATGGACTACCTGTCCTCCGGCCTGGTGGAGCCCCTGGACGAGCACTTTGACCTGATGCCCAACTACACCGCGTTCCTGGAGAAGAACCCGATCATCAAGGGCTCCCTGACCGCCGTGGACGGCCATATCTACTATGTGCCCCAGACCGTGGTGACCAACAACTACCAGCCCGTGCTGATGTACAACATGCCCTGGCTGGAGAAGCTGGGCAT
>CACZOZ010000356.1:0-8297 GCA_902782865.1 uncultured Eubacteriales bacterium | reverse complement strand
GCTGGTGGACGATTTCTGCACCGCCGCGTACAACGGCACCCTCCCCCGGGTCCATGCCTGGAAGGCCGCCCGCTTCACCGTCCCCGGCCTGTGCGCCCACGAATCCATGATGCGGGACGGCGAGCCCGTGGACATCCCCGACTTCGGCCCCGGGCCGGAAGCATAAAACAGGACCGAAAAGGAAAAGGATCGGGAACAGCGATGGAACGGATCAAAAAGATCGATATCCACGTGCACTGCGTGCCGGAACCGGACCTGCCCCGGCACAACGGCAGCAACTATCCCACGCCCGACGACCTGCGGGCTATGTACGACCGCCTAGGGGTGGACAGGGCGGTGCTCCTGCCCCAGGGCTCGGCCCCGGAAGGCACCTGCGACCGGTTGAGCCAGCGGGAAGCGCGCAGGATGGTCGGGGACAGGCCGGACGTGTTCTGCGGCTGGTTCTGCAACATCGACCCGCGCCAGGGGAAGAACGGCCCGGATACGGACTTTCTCCATTACCTGAGGTACTATCACGCCCGCGGCGCCCGGGGCGTGGGCGAGATGACGGCGAACATTTACCTGGACGACCCCCGGGCCATGAACCTGTTCCGGTGCTGCGAGATCATGAACATGCCCGTGCTCATGCACTTCGGAAAACTCGGGAACGATTACGGCATCGTGGACGATCCCGGGCTGCCGAGGCTCGAAAAAGTCCTGAGGACTTTCCCGGGGCTGACCGTCATCGGCCACTCTCCCCGGTTCTGGCAGGAATTCGGGCCGGGCGGCCGTGTGGAAGAGCTGATGGCGGCATACCCGAACCTGTGGATGGAATTCTCCTCCCTGAGCGGCGGCAAAGCTATCCTGGCGGACCCGGAATACACCTGCCGGTATTTTGAAAAATACGCGGGCCGGATCCTGTACGGAACGGACCTCCACGATCCGAAGTGCCTTGAAATGTACGATATCTACATGAAGGTGATCAGGTTCCTGGACAGCGCTGCGGAAAGCGGCCGCCTGTCGGAAGAGACGTACCGGAAGATCTGCCGGGAGAACGCTTTGGGCCTCCTCGCCCGGGAGGCGGGCGCATGACGTGCCCCGTGCTCGAATGCGGCGTCCTGGTGCTGGGCGCCGGGATCGCCGGCCTGGAAGCGGCCCTGACGGCGGCGCAGGCCGGGAAGGACGTGCTCGTCGTCAGCAAGGGCGCCGCGGCAAGCGCGGCGGTGCTGGGTTTCTGTGCGCCCGTAGGGCCTCTTGACAGTGCGAAACTCTTCGCCGGGGACACCTTCCGCGGCGGCTGGGAGATCGGGGACGAAGGGCTGATCAGAGCTCTGAGCGAACACAGCGCGGACACCGTCAGGCAGATGGAGGGCCTGGGCCTCACATTCGACCGCCGGCCCGAAAACGTCCGGGCGTATCAGCTGCTCAGGCCCCTGGGGTGCAGCGTGCCCCGGCTGGTCAAACATGGAAACGCCACCGGAAAGGCCAGCATGGCCGTGCTCAGAGACGCCTGCGCGAAGCTGCCCGTTCGTTTCGTCGACCGGTCCGCGGCGCTGGAGCTCCTCAAAACGGACGGGGCCGTCCGCGGAGCCGTGTGCATGCGCACGGATACCGACGAACCCTTCATCGTGCGTGCCGGCGCCGTCGTGCTGGCGACGGGCGGCGCGCACCTGATGAAGAACAGCACCTATCCCCCGGACCAGACGGCCGACGGCATGGCCATGGCCTGGCACGCCGGGGCGGCGCTCACCGATCTCGAATTCATCCAGCACGAACCCTGCCGCGCCGTATGGCCCGGGCCCCTGGGCCTTTCGACCACGCTGCTCAGCAAGGGCGGCATCCTGACGAACAGCCTGGGCGAACGGTTCGTACTGAAGCACTATCCGGCCGAAGGCGCCGCGTCGAAGGACATGCTGGCCCGTTTGATCGCTCTTGAGATCCGGGAGGGCCGCGGTTCGGAGCACGGCGGGGTGTATCTGGACCTGACGGGGATCCCGGAAGGCGAGATCAAAGAAAAGCACGTCCTTTACTACGAGCGCTTCCTCGCCGCGGGCATCGACCTGACGAAAGACATTATCGAGGTCGGCCCGGCGGCCCACTCCATGATGGGCGGCGTCAGGATCTGCGATGACGGCTCGACCGAAGTGCCGGGCCTGTACGCCGCGGGCGAGGTCACGGGCGGGCTGCACGGCGCCAACCGGCTGGGCGGCAACGCGGGAGCGGAGACCTACGTGTTCGGCCGCGCCGCGGGGAAAGCGGCGGCCGCGTATCGGAGCGCGCCGATGCCTGAGACCCCGGAGCTGAACGGTTCGGGACCGTTATTGAAGATCGATCCCCGGGCGGAAAAGACGGACTGGGAGGCCGTGAAGGCGGCGGCCCGCGGGACAGCGGCAGAGGTGCTGGGGCCCGTGCGGGACGGCACGACGCTCAAAAAAGCGGCCGCGGTGCTGGAGAAAAAGCTGGCGGACCTTAAAAAGACCGTGCCCGACAGCTGCCGGAGCCTGCGGCTGAAGACCGAGGCCTGCCATCTGATCGAGATCGCGGCCCTCGCGTGCCGGGCGGCCCTTGAGAGGACGGAATCCCGGGGCGTGCACTACCGCGCGGACTTTCCGGAACGCCGGGACCCGGAATGGCGCAGGCATATCGTCCTCGCCCCGCCGGAGAAGGAGATATGAGACATGGTGATCAGGAACTATGTGGAAAAGGAAAGATACTATGACAGCGTCTTCCTGATGCGCCTGGCCGCGAAGCTGGCCGGGAGCGCCGGGGTCCGCGACATCAGCGTGGGCATGGGCACGGCCCTCAACAAGGATACCATGCAGGACCTCGGGCTTCTTACGGACGAGGGCAGATCGGCGACCCCCAACGACCTGATCATCGCGGTGGCCGCGGAGGACGAAGACGCCGCCGCCCGGGCCCGGGAAGAGTTCCTGAAAATGTTGACCGCTCAGAACACCGCCCGGCGCGGCAGGAAATACCGCACCCTGGACATGATGGCCCGCACCGTGAAGGACAGGAACCTGGCGGTCATCTCCGTGGCCGGGCAGTACGCCGCCGCCGAGGCGGAAAAGGCGCTCAAAATGGGCATGGACGTGTTCATGTTCAGCGACAACGTGCCCATCGAACAGGAAGTGCGCTTAAAGACCCTGGCGAGGGAAAAGGGCCTCCTCATGATGGGGCCGGACTGCGGCCTGAGCTTCATCAACGGCATCGCCATCGGCCTGTGCAGCAAGGTGCGCCGGGGGAACATCGGCATCGCCGCGGCCTGCGGCAGCGGCATGCAGGAGGTCATGAACATCATCCACCGGGAGGGCTGCGGCGTCAGCCATGCCATCGGCGTGGGCGGAAGGGACCTCAACGAAAAGGTGGGCGGCATCACGATGCTCCGGTCCATCGGGATCCTGGAGAACGACCCGGCCACTAAAGTGATCGTGCTGATCTCCAAGCCCCCGGCCGCGGCCGTCGTCGAAAAGATCTTCGAACGCGTGCGGCAGTGCTCTAAGCCCGTCGTGGCCCAGTTCATCCACTGCGACGCCTCCCTGGCCGAGGCCGCGGGCGCGGTGCCGTCGGACAGCTTCGAGACCACGGCGAAGACCGCGATCGCCCTGGCCGAGGGCAGAAGATACGTCCCCGAGGACGAAAATAAGCGCTTTGAGCGCCTGGCGCCGGCGGCGGAAAAGGAAGCCACACAGATGGCGCCGGAGCAGAAATACCTCCGGGGCCTGTACTGCGGCGGCTCCCTGGCGGAGGAGACCCTCATCCTCGCCGAGCGGGTGCTGGGGCCGATGTACGGCAATATCGCCTTCACCGAGGACCGCATGCTCGAAGACCCCTTCGTGAGCAAAGGCGACTCAATGATCGACATCGGGGCGGAGATATTCACCCTGGGCAGGCCCCACGCGGCCATCGATCCCGCGCCGCGGATCAGCCGCTTCCTGCAGGAGGCGAAGGACCCGGAGACCGCCGTGATCCTTATGGACTTCCTCCTGGGATACAGCCTGTGCGAGGACCCGGCGGGGCTCATGGCTCCCGCGATCCGGGAGGGGATCGAACTCGCGGAAAAGGAGGGCCGGCACCTGACGGTGATCGCCTCCCTCTGCGGCAGCGACCTGGACCCCCAGGGGCTCGATGACCAGGCGGCGAAGCTCAGGGAAGCCGGCGTGACCGTCATGGACAATAACGGGGAAGCGGCAAGGCTCGCGGCGGCCGTCATCCGGAAGAGAAGGGAGATGCTCGGAATTGGCTGAGGATACAGGCAGGATCTTCGTTAGCCCCGTCAAGGCGGTGAATATCGGCGCGGAAATGCTGGGCGAGGCGCTCAGACAGCAGGAGGTCGACACGGTGATGCTGGACTGGCGCCCGCCCAAACAGGTGGTGCTGCCGGACAGGATCCGGGAGATACTGGATAAACTGGAATAGACGCGGGGTGAGCGATATGAACGATATCAGGGACAGAGTAAAGGCCGCGAACGACTTTGCGATCGAAAGGATGCAGGAATCGGACCCGTACTGGGTGGGCATGCAGCCGGCCATTGAATGCGTGCCGGGCGTGCATAAAAACCTCATCCTCCACTCCGGGCCGTCGATCGCCTGGGAGGACATGTGCGAGACCCAGAAGCAGGGCGGCGTGAACGGCGCGATGTACGAAGGCCTGGCCGAAACGGAAGAGGAGGCGCGGGAAAAGCTCGCGTCGGGCGAGATCGAGTTCGCCGCCGGCAACGACTACCACATCGTGGTGCCGGGCACCGGCATCGCAACGCCCTCCATGGTGGTGAACATCGTGGAGGACCGGCACACCGGGGCGCGGGGCTTCTGCGCGCCCTTCGAGGGGCCCAACCGGGGCGGCCTCGCGGGCTGGGGCGTCTACAACCCGGCGATCAAAGCGCACCTTGACAATATGCGTGACCGCCTGGGGCCCGCCTTCGACAGCGTGCTCAAAAACGCCGGCGGCCTGGGGCTCAAACGCATGATCGTCCGGGGCGTGGAGATGGGCGACGAGCTGCATTCCCGCCAGGACGCCTGCGGCCTCATCCTCACCAACGAGCTGATGAAGCTTTTGTACGACAGCGATCTTGAAAAGGACATCAAGGACCAGTGCGTCGCGCTGATCTACGGCACCGTGCGGTTCTTCCATCCCCTGGGGATGGCGGCGGGCATGAGCCTGCTGGAGGGCATCCGGGACGTCCCGTACTCCACGGTGGTGACCGCCATGGTGGGCAACGGCGTGACCTACGGCATCAAGATCGCCGGCCTGGGGAACGAGTGGTTCACGGCGCCGGCCCCCATGCTGGAGGGCAGCTACGTGAGCGCGAACATCGATCTTAACGACGTGCTGCCCTGGATCGGGGACAGCTGCATGCTGGAGGCCTGCGGCCTGGGCGGCAGCGCCGCGGCGGCGGCGCCCGCGGTGATGCGCGCGCAGAACTTAAGCTGGGAGGACGGCATCGAGCGCAGCCGACAGATCGGGCAGATCACCCTGGCCTCCCACAGATACTACCTGATCCCGGCGCTGGATTACGAGGGCTCCCCGCTGGGGATCGACATGCGCAAGGTGCTCAGAACGGGCATCGAGCCGGTGGTCCACGGCGGCATGATGTCAAAGAGCGGCAAGCGCCTGGGCGCGGGCGTGGCCCACGTGCCGATGGCGTGCTTCGAGAAGGCGTGCCTGAGATTCGGCGAAAAATACGGACTGTAAGGAAGGGGATCGCTATGGTAAAAGGTATCTGGTGCGCGATCGTGACACCGCTGGATGAAAACGAGAACGTCGACCGGGAAGCCGCCCGAAGGATCGTCAAGCGGGTCATCGGCCAGGGCGTGGACGGCCTGCTGCTCTCGGGCTCCACCGGCGAGGGCATCGCCCTGACACGCGAGGCCAAGGCGGACCTGATCCGCACGGTACGTAACGAGGCCGGCAGCTTTCCCGTCATGGCCGGCTGCGGCGCCACGTCCACGAAGCTCGCCGTCGCCAACGTGCATGACGCGGCGGACGCCGGCGCCGACGCCGTGATCCTGACGCCGCCCTGCTTCTATCCCTTCGGAGCGGACGCCCTGTACGACTACTACGAGGCGGTCGCGAAGGAGAGCCCCCTGCCCGTCTACCTGTACAATATCTCCCGCTACGTGGGGCTGCGGATCCCGGTGGAAACGGTCCGGCGGCTGAAGGACGACCCGAAGATCTGCGGCATCAAGGAGAGCGACCGGGACCTGGACTACCTGCGGGAGCTGCTGGACGTTACCAAAGACAGGCCGGACTTCTGCGTGATGGAGGGCAGCGAGCGCGTATTCTCCCAAAGCTTCGACATGGGCAGCCCGGCGGGCGTGACCGTTGTGGGCAACGTGGACGCGCGGCCGGCGGTGGAGCTTTACAAGGCCTGGCTGGCCGGGGACAGGGAAAAGGTCGAGGCGCTGCAGAAGCGCACGCTGGATTTCGTGCGGGTGCTCACGCTCCTCGGGATGTTCCCCAAGGAGCTCAAGATCTGCATGAAGGGCCTGGGGATCCTTGAAAGCGACAGGATGACTTCCCCCTTCCCGGAAGTGACGGACGAACAGCGCAGGGAAGTACTGAACGCGCTGAGAGAACTGTACGAATAGACGCGGAGGATGACGATGATCGAACGCAGCAAATGGAAATTCGGTGTCGCCAGCGTGAAGCGGGACGGCATCCTGTACGGCCTCGGATACACCCGGGAGGAGCTCAAACGGCCCTATATCGCGGTAGTGAACTCCTGGAACGAGTACAACCCCGGCCACGTGCACTTGAGGGAGATCGCCGAGCGGGTCAAGCAGGGCATCCGCGACGCCGGCGGCCTGCCCTTCGAGGTGGTGACCACCGGCCTGTGCGACGGCATGGTCCTCAAGGACCCCCGCTACATCGAGCTGCCCAGCCGCAACCTGATCGCCGACGAAGTCGAATTGAACGTAGAGGCGAACATGTTCGACGGCATGGTGCTCCTGTCCACCTGCGACTCCATCGTGCCCGGGCACCTGATGGCCTGCGCGCGGCTGGACATCCCCTGCGCCGTCGTCACCGGCGGGTACATGCCCCACTGCTTCTGGCGGGGCGAGGATATCGGGCTGGTGAAGGTGTCCAGCTCCGTCGGCAGGGTGATGGAGGGCAAAATGCCCATGGAGGATTTCGAGGACATGATGGAGTCCGCCCACATGGGCTGCGGCGCCTGCGGCAGCATGACCACCGCCAGCAGCATGTGCTTCATCGCCGAGGCCCTGGGCATGACCATGCCCGGGAACGCCAGCATCAACGCGGCGGACAAGCGCCTGGGCGGCATGGGCTACGAGGCCGGGCAGCAGGTGATGCGCATGCTCCGGGAAGGGATCACTGCCAGGCAGATCATCACGGAAAAAGCCATCGAAAACGCGATCATCGCGGACATCGCCTGCGCCGGCTCCGCCAACCTGCTGCTGCACATCCCCGCCATCGCCCACGAGGCCGGCCTGGACCGGGATTGGTGGGCCTTTTTCGACAAGTGCAGCCACGAGGTCCCGCTCATCACCCACCTGCAGCCCAGCGGCCCCTACTACCTGAAGGACTTCGACCGGGCCGGCGGCATGAAGGGCTTCCTGCACAACCTTCTCCCCCTTATGCACGGGGACTGCCTGACGGTCAACGGCAGAACGATCAGGGAAAACTATGAAAACGCGCCGGTTTACGATCACGACTGCATCCGGGACCTTGACAGGCCCGTCAGCAGCGACGGCGGCATCGCCGTGCTCCGCGGCAACATCGCTCCGGACGGCGCGATCCTAAAGACGGCCGCCGTGCCGGAAAGCCTGATGGAATTCACCGGCAGGGCGAAGATCTTCCACGAGGTGGACGACGCCATCGCCGCCCTGCGCGCGGGGGACATCCGTCCGGGCGATGCCGTCGTGATCCGGTACCTGGGCCCGAAGGGGCGCTTCGGCACCACGGCCTTCGCCTTCCAGAAGGAGGCCGCCGGCATGACTCTGGGGGACAAGATCGCCATCATCACCGACGGGCGCTTCAGCGGCGGCACCACGGGCCTGAGCATCGGGTACGTGGCCCCCGAAGCCGCGATCCGGGGCCCGCTGGCCGCCCTTAATGACGGGGACGAGATCTATATCAACGTGAAAGAACGCGTCATCCGCGCGAACCTCACGGACGAGGAGATCCGGGACCGGATGAGCCGGGTGGACTGGAAGCTGGAGGAGGAAAAATTCAAGCCCCTGCTGCGCCTCTTCGCCCGCAACGTGACCTCCACCGCCAAAGGCGCCACCTGGGTCTGAGTGTCGACAAAGTCGACACTCTCAACAAAATACGGTTTCACCGTCTTTTGTTGACG
>CACZOZ010000355.1:0-2629 GCA_902782865.1 uncultured Eubacteriales bacterium | reverse complement strand
GTCCGAGGGGATCGACAGAACATCCCAGGCGGAGGACGGCAATATCCGGTACCACTACTACCTGCCCGTCGACGGCGGGGATGAACTGCTCCTTGTGGAAAAATGGCGGGACGCCGACGCCCTCAGGGCCCACAGCCTTCAGCCGCATTTCGCGCGCCTCAAGGAGATCAAGGCCGAATATGTTTTGGATACCGTCATCGAGCGGTTCGAGAATGCCGACTGATATGAGTGAAAGGCGTTCCGTTCCCCGTGAAGAAGACATGACCGTGAACAGGATCCATTTTTTAAGGGCGTGCTGGAGCGATATCATCCTGGTGGAGTCCGGCGGCAGCTTCGCCCTGATCGACACCGGATACGCGATCGACAGCGACCGGATCCTCGACTATCTGGACCGCCTCCATGCCGGGCGGCTGAAGTGGATCCTGATCACGCATTTCCACCGGGACCATTACGGCGGCCTGGAGGGGCTGCTCCACCGTATCCCGGTGGGGAAAGTGTATATCAAAAAGTTCAGCGGCCTCAACATCACCGACGGCAGCGGCCGGGCGGCGGACGCGGCGTTCAATAAAGCGGAAACGGAAAACTGCGAAAATTTGTGCGCGCTGGCGGCGGAAACATCCTCGCTCGTCGTCATCGACGGGAGCGTCACGCGGGTGCGGCTGGGGGAGTTCGACTTCCGCTTGTTCGGGACCAACGACGCCATCCGGGACATGTATTCCGATCCGGCCTCGCCGTATCATCATCAGATCCGCTTCGGGGAGAACGTCAACAGCGTGGCTCTTTACGCCGAGATCCGCGGGACGAAAGTGTATCTCGGGGGCGACGCGACCGACGAGGAGCTGGCCGACCGGCGTTACACCCGGGCGAACACGCGCTGCGCCCGGGCGGTGGGCGGGCCCGTGGACCTTTACAAGGTGCCGCATCACGGCTGCGGGAACATCTTCGGCGATGAAGCGCTCTCCATCCTGCGGCCGCGCGTGAGCGTGGTCACCAACTGGCGGCCGACTTTTGACCGCCGTTTCACTGCCAACCGGGACCGCCTGCTTTCGGCCCGCCCCGATGCCCGGGTAATGTGCACGGACCGGTGCGGCTATGTGTTCACCCTGGGGCCGGAGGGGATGTTGACCTGTGAGGAGATCGACCGGGTGCCGGATATCACTTTGGAAGAGATCCCGGCGGAGGGGGAGCGCGCGATCCAGTTCATCCGGGAAGGGATCCGGATCGGCGGGGCGCGCTTTGTGATCGACCGGGAGATGAGCGAATGCCTGATCCGGGACTTCGTGATCTTCCCGCCCTTCAGGGGCCGCGGCGCGGGCCACTTCAGTTTTGAGACCTTCGAAAAGTATTGCCGCGCGGCGGGAGCGGAAGGATTTTCGGTATCCTGCGAAAAGCCCGAGGTGATACGCTTCTGGAAAGCCTTCGGCTTCACGGAGGACGGCGCGGACGGGGACCTCACGCGCCTGCGGCTCTCATGGAGCTTAGGGCTGTGACCGCTCCGGAAAGGATGGGGATATCATGCGCTGTGAACGTTTTATACTGAACGAAGAAAGGAATGTGGGCCTGACCGCCTATATCCAGGAGATCGGCGGCACCTACCGGAAACTGAAGGAGCGCCCCGGCATCCTGGTGATCCCCGGCGGCGGCTATCACCACGTGTCCCGGCGGGAGGGCGATCCCGTGGCGGCCCGGTTCCTTGAGGAAGGGTATCAGGTGATGATCCTGGAATACTCCGTGGGGGAGCACGCGGCCTGGCCCCATCCCCTGGAGGACTATGAACAGGCGATGGAACTGATCGGGGAGCGCGCGGCGGAATGGCACCTCAACATGAGCCGGTTCGCGGTGATCGGGTTTTCCGCCGGCGGTCATCTGGCGGCCGCCGCGGCGACCATGGCGAAGCACAGGCCCGCCGCCGCGATCCTCGGATACGCCCTGCTGACGGACGAGGTGAAAAGATGCCTGGACGCCCCGAGCCCGGCGGAGCATGTCACACCGGAGTGCTGTCCCTGCTTCCTCTTCGCCAGCCGCACGGACCCGAGCGTCTCGGTGAAAAACACCCTCGCGTTCACGAACGCGCTGGAGGACGCGGGCGTCATCTACGAAACGCATATCTACAGCCACGGCCCCCACGGCTTCTCTACCGGCGCCGGTCAGGTGCAGGATAAAAGCGTGATGTGCAGGCGGGCCTTTGAGTGGAGCGGGGACGCGCTCTCCTGGCTGGAGGATGTGCTCGGCGGCATGAACGACGGGGAGATGACACAGCCGATAGTCGATCAGTGAACAAGTCCCTGATCGACAGTGAAATGCGCTGAAGCGCGTGAAATACGCTGCGCGTGTGAAATATCGCGGGCGATGTGAAATGCGCCTGACGGCGCGTTGCGGTGCAGATCCCTTGCGGGATCTGATTTGATCAGAAGGAAGGACGGGGACGAGGATCGCCCCACTTCTGCACTCATCACAGGCTGCCCGCACCACACCGTGTCATCCTTGCGGAACTGTCCAAATCTGTGATTTGGGTTACAGTTCCCATGCAAAAGCTGCCCGTGAAAGCAAGCCGAAGGCACAGCTCGAACGGCTGCAGCTTACTGCTGACCGCGTACGGACCGGGAAGGATCTGTTCTGAAGCATGATC
>CACZOZ010000354.1:0-13153 GCA_902782865.1 uncultured Eubacteriales bacterium | reverse complement strand
CTACCAGATCCCGCCCATGACGCCCTTCGTGGGCCGCAATTTCAACGTGACCCGGGCGGGCATCCACGCCGACGGCCTGCTCAAGGATGAGGAGATCTACAACATCTTCAACACCCAGAAGCTCCTCAAGCGCCCCGCCTCCGTGCTGATCTCCAAGACCTCGGGCCTGGCGGGCATCGCCTACTGGATCAACGAGAACTACCAGCTGGGCGGCAATGAGGCGGTGAACAAGCAGGATCCCCTGGTCACCTCCCTCAAGCAATGGATCGACGAGCAGTTCGAGAGCGGCCGCCAGGCGGCCCTGAGCAACCACGAGCTGGAAGTCAAGATCGAGGAACTGACCGGCGGCCGGCTGCGCAGGCTGTGATAAGGAGGATCATATGGAACATCGCATCATCACCATCGCGGATCAGGTATTCGACGAGCTGGAGCAGGCCATCCTCTCCGGCGAGTACGCCCGGGGAGACGTGCTCACGGAGCTCAAGCTCAGTGAGCGCCTGGGCGTGAGCCGCACGCCCATCCGGGAAGCCCTGCGCCGCCTGGAGCAGGAACACATCATCGAGTCCACCAGCAAGGGAGCCAAGGTGATCGGCATCACCATGGACGACATCGCCGATATCCGGGAGATCCGCCTGCGCCTGGAGGGCCTGGCCTCCCGCTGGGCCGCGGAGCGGGCGGACGACGAGAGCATCGCCGGGCTCCGGGAAGCCCTGGACCTGCAGGAGCTCTACACCCAGAAGAACGACGCGGACAACCTGAAGAACGCGGACACCCGCTTCCACCAGACCATCTACATCCTCTGCGGCAGCAACGCCATCCGGGAGACCCTGGAGCCCCTGCACCGCAAGCTGCTCAAATACCGCAAGGTGAGCCTGGGCATGCCCCTGAGGGCCCTCAGATCCCTGGCGGAACACAAAGCCATCGCCGATGCCATCGCCGCCCACAACGGCCCGGAGGCCGAGCGGCTCACCATCCTGCATGTCAGGAACGCGCACGACGCCATCGCGCAGAGAGGAGATGACATGTAATGGGCCTCACGATCGCTCAGAAGATCATCCGGGAACACCTGATATCCGGCACCATGGTCCCCGGGGAGGAGATCGGCCTTAAGATCGACCAGACCCTCACCCAGGACGCCACGGGCACCATGGCCTACCTGGCCCTGGAGAACATCGGCATTCCCCGGGTCAGGACCGAAAAGTCCCTGGCCTATATCGATCACAACACCCTGCAGTGCGGCTTTGAGAACGCCGACGACCACCGCTACATCCAGTCCGTGGCCCGGAAATACGGGGTGTATTTCTCCAGGCCCGGCAACGGCATCTGCCACCAGGTGCACCTGGAGCGCTTCGCCCGGCCCGGCGGCACCCTGATCGGGTCCGACAGCCACACCCCCACCGCCGGCGGCATGGGCATGCTGGCCATGGGGGCCGGCGGCATGGACGTGGCCGTGGCCATGGGGGGCGGCGCCTACTACATCACCATGCCCCGCATGATCAAAGTGAACCTGACCGGCGCCCTGAAGCCCTGGGTGACGGCCAAGGACATCAGCCTGAAGATCCTGCAGATCCTGTCGGTCAAGGGCGGCGTGGGCGCCATCGTCGAATGGGGCGGCGAAGGCGTGAACGGCCTGAGCGTGCCCGAGCGGGCGACCATCACCAATATGGGCGCGGAGCTGGGCGCCACCACGTCCATCTTCCCCTCCGACGAGGTCACCCTGGCCTTCCTGACCGCTCAGGGGCGCGCGGAGGACTTTATCCCTCTCGCCAGTGATCCGGATGCGGTATACGACAGGGTGATCGACATCGATCTTGATGCCCTGGAGCCCCTGATCGCCTGCCCCCATTCCCCGGACAAGGTGGTGACGGTGAGTTCCCTGAGCGGCACCCCCGTGAGCCAGGTGTGCATCGGGTCCTGCACCAATTCCTCCCTGAGGGACATGCTGCGGGTGGCCGCCATCCTGGGCGGAAGGCGCATCGCGGACAACGTGAGCCTGTCCATCTCCCCCGGATCCCGGCAGGTCCTGAGCATGCTGGCGGATCGGGGCGCCCTCACGGACATGATCGCCGCCGGCGCCCGGGTGCTGGAGTGTGCCTGCGGGCCCTGCATCGGCATGGGCTTCTCCCCCGTCTCCGGCGGGGTCAGCCTGCGCACCTTCAACCGCAATTTCGAGGGCCGCAGCGGCACCCGGGACGCGCAGGTCTACCTGGTCTCCCCCGAGACGGCCGCCGCGTCGGCCCTGAACGGCTGCATCACCGACCCGCGCACCCTGGGGGACTATCCCCGGATCTCCATGCCCGGCACGTTCCTCATCAACGACAGCGGCGTGATCGCCCCCGCCCCGGAGGAAGAGGCATCGGAGCTCACCGTGGAGCGGGGTCCCAACATCAAGCCCTTCCCCGAGGGCGAGCCCCTGCCCGAAAGTTTCTGCCTGCCCGTGTCCCTGAAGGTGGGCGACGACATCACCACCGATCACATCATGCCGGCGGGCGCCAAGGTGCTGCCCTACCGCAGCAATATCCCGAAGATGAGCGAGTTCTGTTTTAACGTGTGCGACGAGAGCTTCCCCGAAAGGGCCCGCGCCCTGAAGAGGAGCTGCGTCGTGGGCGGCGCCAATTACGGCCAGGGCTCCTCCCGGGAGCACGCCGCCCTGGTGCCCCTGTACCTGGGGGTGCGGGCGGTCATCGCCAAGTCCTTCGCCCGGATCCACGCGGCCAACCTGATCAACGCGGGCATCCTGCCCCTGACCTTTACGGACCCGAAGGACTATGACGCCGTCAATGTCGGATCCATCCTCCGGATCGATGACCTCAAAGCGGCCCTTGACAGGGGCCTCGTCACCGCCGACATCGACGGCAGGCCGGTCACGCTCACATGCAGCCTCACCGACAGGCAGAGGAACATCCTGAACGCGGGCGGGCTGCTCAAATACACAGGGGAGGCGAAAGCATGACCGATCAGAAGATCATCGACAGCGCCGTGGAGCATTTCAGGCAGCTGCTCATCAGCCAGATCGCCCGGGCGGAAGGCATGAAGGACGCTCCCGCGCCGGATAAAAAGGACAGCGTGGTCATCGGCCTGGCCGGGGGCGACGGCATCGGCCCCATCATCATGGCCGAAGCGCGCAAGGCCCTGGAATGCCTGCTCAAAGAGGAGATCGCCGCGGGCAGAGTGTGCCTCAAGGAGATCCCCGGCCTGACCATCGAGAACCGGCTCGCCCTGGGGAAGCCCATACCGGACGAGGCCATGGAAGCCATCCGGCAGTGCGACGTGCTGCTCAAGGGCCCTACCACCACGCCCTCCGGCGGCACCATGGAGAGCGCCAATGTGGCCCTGAGAAGGGAGCTGGACCTGTACGCCAACGTGCGCCCGGTGGCGGTGCCCGATGAGGGGATCGACTGGACCTTCTTCCGGGAGAACACCGAGGGCGAGTACACCCTGGGCAGCAAGGGCATCGCGCTGGATGGGCTCCTGGCCATGGACTTCAAGGTGACCACCGTGGAGGGCACCCGGCGCATCGCCCGGGCCGCCTACGAGTTCGCCCGGAAGAACGGGAAGACCCACGTGGCCATCGTGACCAAGTCCAATATCATGAAGAAGACCGACGGCCTCTTCTCCGCCGTATGCCATGAGATCGCCGCGGAATACCCCGGCATCACCACGGATGAGTACTACATCGACATCATGACCGCCAACCTGATCAATCCGGCGATCCGGAAAAACTTCCAGGTGTTCCTGCTGCCCAACCTCTACGGGGATATCATCACCGACGAGGCCGCGCAGATCCAGGGCGGCGTGGGCACCGCCGGGAGCGCCAATGTGGGCGACAGATGCGCCATGTTCGAGGCGATCCACGGCTCCGCCCCGCGTTTGATCGCCGAGGGCCTGGGGGATCGGGCCAATCCGGAGAGCATCCTCAGGGCCGCGGTGATGCTGCTGCGCCACATCGGCCTGGGCGCGAAAGCCGACAGGCTCAGCGCCGCGATCGACGCGGCCGCGCTCACCTGCCCCGTCACCGGCACCCGGGAGGGGAACACCTGCCGCGCCTTCGGCGACGCTGTGACGGCGGCCCTTTGACGAAAACGGGACAGCGGGATAAAGGAGGATCTTTATGGCGTACAAAGTGCTTCTGATCAACGGCAGCCCCCACACAAAGGGCTGCACCGCCCGGGCCCTGGAAGAGATGATCCGGGTGCTGAACGCGGAGGGGATCGAGACGGAACTGCTTGAGATCGGCAGGGACAATATCCGGGGCTGCATCGCCTGCGGGTACTGCGCGAAGGCCGGCCGCTGCGCCTTCACCGACGCGGTGAACGACGCCGCGCAGAAATTCATGGAAGCGGACGGCCTGGTGGTGGGCAGCCCCGTATACTACGGCTCCCCCAACGGCACGCTGCTTTCCTTCCTGGACCGGCTCTTCTATTCCACGGGCTTCTCCAAGCAGATGAAGGTGGGCGCGTCGGTGGTCAGCTGCCGCCGGGGCGGCAACACCGCCTCCTTCGACGTGCTGAACAAGTATTTCACCATCAGCGGCATGCCCGTCGCCTCCTCCACCTACTGGAACCAGGTGCACGGATTTTCCGCCGCGGACGTGGAAAAGGACCTGGAGGGCCTGCAGACCATGCGGAACCTGGCCCGGAACATGGCCTTTCTCATCCGGGCCATCGGCGCCGAAAAAGAGAAGAGCGGCCTGCCGGAGACCGAGCGCGGCTCCTTCACCAGCTTCCCCGACGGCAAGTGACAAACGCGTGAGCACGGCTTTGGCCGGTATGACAAGAGGCCCGGGATATCCATTAAAAGGGAGTCCCGGGCTCTTTCCTTTCCCGGGGAAATATGCTAATATGAGCGGCGGAACGAAATATAAAGGAGAACGGAGCCATGATCTATCACGTGAACGCGAACGCCTCCCGGGACGGGAACGGCAGCAGGGAAATGCCCTTCAGGCACATCAGTGACGCCGCCAGGATCGCCGAGGCCGGGGACGAGGTGCTGGTGGCCCCGGGCGTGTACCGGGAATATGTGGACCCGCGGAACGCGGGCACGGAAGAAAAGCGCATCGTGTACCGCAGCGAAACGCCCCTGGGCGCGGTGATCACCGGTTCGGAGGAGCTCACCGGCTGGACGAAGTATCAGGGCACCGTCTGGGTCAACCGGGTGGACAACGGCGTGTTCGGCGCCTACAACCCCTACACCACCATGGTGTGCGGCGACTGGTATTTCGCCCCCACCGTGCGGCACACGGGCGCGGTATACCTGAACGGCCGCATGATGTATGAGGCCGTCACCCTGGAGGAGTGCCTCCGGGGCGAAAAGGATCCCTGCAGCTGGCGGCCGGAGGAATCCGCCTTCAAATGGTACACTGAGCAGGACGGGGATGAGACCGTGCTGTACGCCAACTTCCATGACGCGGACCCCAACAGGGAAAAGATCGAGATCAACGTGCGCCGCAACTGTTTCATGCCCTCGAAGACCGGTGTGGGCTATATCACCGTGAGCGGCTTTGACATCAGGAACGCCGCCACCACCTGGGCGCCCCCCGCCGCCTATCAGGACGGCATGATCGGCCCCCACTGGTCCCGGGGCTGGATCATCGAGGACTGCGAGATCAGCAATTCCAAGTGCTGCGGCATCAGCCTGGGCAAGTACCGGGATCCGGAGAACGACATGTACTTCTACACCCGGCACGTCAAGTCCCCCACCCAGATGGAGCGGGACGCCGTGTGCCGCGGCCAGTACCACGGCTGGCTCAAGGAAAAGGTGGGCGGGCACATCATCCGCCGCTGCCACGTGCATCACTGCGAGCAGACCGGCATCGTGGGCCGCATGGGCGGCGTGTTCTCCGTGATCGAGGACTGCCACATCCACCATATCTGCAACAGCCAGCAGCTGGGCGGCGCCGAGACCGCCGGCATCAAGCTGCACGCCGCCATCGACGTGACCATCCGGCGCAACCACATCCACGACTGCATCATGGGCGTGTGGCTGGACTGGGAGGCCCAGGGCGCTCGGATCACCGGGAACCTGCTGCATGACAACCAGCGGCCCGCGGGCGTGGAGCCCGCCAAAGGTGCCATGTTCTCCAACGACGTGTTCATCGAGGTGGGCCACGGGCCGACCCTCATCGACAACAACGTGATGCTGTCCAGGATGAGCGTGGTGATCCCCAGCGAAGGGATCGCCGTGGTGCACAACCTGATGCTGGGCGCCTTCGGCCTGATCAACAGCGGCGTGGACAGCGTGGTGAACGGGCAGCGCGAACCACGCTACACGCCCTACCACATCCGGCACCGCACCGAGGTGGCGGGCTTCATGACCATCCTGCACGGGGACGACCGGATCTACAACAACATCATCGTGCAGGCCTATCCGGTGACCAGGCCGGAGCTGACGCCCCAGAGCAATGAGTATGAGCGGGCCGGCACCGCGTGCTTCGATATCTTCCCCGGCTATGAGGAGTGGATCAGCCATTTCATGATGGACCGGGAGCCGGACATGCACGAACTGGCCCAATACCACTTCGGCCACCTGCCGGTGTGGGTGGACGGCAACGCGTATCTGAACGGCGCCGATATATCAAGGCACGATCTGCACTGCCTGAAGGCGGAGGGCGAGGCCCGTGTGGAGCTGACCGAAAAGGACGGGAAATACTGCCTGAAGACGAATATCTACGATCTCATCGGCGATTTCCGGGACGGGATCATCACCAGCGATACCCTGGGCAAGGCCTTCGAGCCCGAGCAGCGCTTCGAAAACCCGGATGGCACGGCCATCATCTTCGACCGGGACTATTTCGGGAGCCACCGGGGCCTTGACACCCTGCCCGGGCCCTTCGCCGACGCGGAGGACGCGGAAAAAACACTGTGGTGACAGGCAGGATATCCATCAAAAAAGGGACCGCTCGGCAGTCCCTTTTTTTGATGCTTTAAAATACCGATCACTCCCGGCCCAGGCAGCGCCGGACGAAATCCGGATCGAAATGCTTGAACCTCGTGCCGGAATAGCCCATATCCAGGGCCGCGACGGATGCCATCTCCTCATCCGTGAGGGTGAAGTCCCAGATATCGAAATTCTCCCGGATCCGGTCGATATGGACGGATTTGGGCAGCACCACCACGCCCCGCTGGATGTTCCACCGGAGCATGACCTGGGCCGCGGTCCTGCCGTGGGCCCGGGCTACGCGCAGCAGTGTCTCGTCCTCCAGGGCATACCGCCCGCCGCCCAGGGGCGCCCAGGCTTCGGGAACGACGCCGTAGCGCCTCATATTGTCCACCGCGCCCTGCTGGACATACCAGGGGTGGAGCTCCACCTGGTCCACCGCGGGGATCACCCGCACGGTCTCGCAGAAATTCGCCAGGGTGGCGGGATAGAAATTCGACACGCCGATGGCCCTGGCCTTCCCGTCCGCGTACGCCTTCTCCAGGCCCCGCCAGGCGGCGAAATAATCCCCCATGGCCTGGTGGAGCAGCATCAGGTCGAAATACTCAAGGCCGCTCTTTTTGAGGGACGCGTCCACCGCTCTTCGGGCCGTGTCCTCGTCCGTCATATCCGTCACCCACACCTTGCTGGTGATGAACAGATCCTCCCGAACGCACACGCCCCGGTCCACAGCGCGCCTGACGGCCTCTCCCACCGCGTCCTCGTTGGTGTAGACCGCCGCCGTATCGATCAGGCGGTATCCCAGTTCGATCGCCCGAAAGACCGCTTCCCCGCACTCCGCCTTGTCCGGCACGCGGAACACGCCCAGCCCCGCCATGGGGATCCGGGCACCGGTATTGAGTTCAGTCGTCAGCATAGGTGCCATCCTCCCGCTTCGTCAGGATATAGTAGCTGTAGATCCTGGCCTTGGCGTAGTCCTTGTAACGGATAGCCACCACGCCGTTCCCGTTATTGATCAGCGCGGAGGCGCCGTTGGTCTTGTACTCGGCCCGGCACAGCGGATCCAGGAACCAGACCCGCTCGTCGTCGAAGCCCGCCAGGTAGACATAGTGCCCCACATTGGTGAACACGCCCCCCGCGCCGGAGGAGCAGAACACCTTCGCGCCGTCCTTCATGGCCCGGAACACCTCGTCCCGGTCCTGAGTGTTGCGGATCTCCAGCCCCATGGCCTTCACCACGGTGGAGATGTAGTACAGATTGGTGCCCCGGGCGAAAGTGCGGCCGTGGAGATTGCCCGTGTTGTTGCCCGTGGCCATATCCGCCAGCACCAGGGGCAGGAAGCGCTCATAGTCCCGCACGGAGGTCAGGGGCCAGCGGGGATGATTGTACCCGCAGCCCTGGCGGTTGATGCTGCATATGCACAGGGAGACAGGCGACGCCAGCGCTTTTTTCACCGCTTCGCGGAGCTCCCGGGGCTCGAGCAGCGCCCTGATGGCCATGGCGGCCGCCGTGGGCCCGCAGCCCCCGTCCCTCAAGGGGCGGTGCTTTTCCGAGTCCGCGGCCTCATAGGTCAGGGCGCCCCACAGGCTGTCGTTCTGGGCATAATAGCGCTGCGTGCCCCAGCCGGGCACCTCCACCCAGCCGGAGGGGGACTCCTCTCCGGCGTAGAACCAATCCGTATACGCCATCCCGTCCAGGGCCAGGCCCCCCAGGGGCAGGCACATCAGGATGAGGACGGCCGCGGCGCACCGCGTCACTGTTTTTGACACAGACATATCCTCCGGGAAAGAAAAGCGGGAGAGGAACGC
Source organism: uncultured Eubacteriales bacterium (assembly GCA_902782865.1). Lineage (GTDB taxonomy): Bacteria > Bacillota > Clostridia > Christensenellales > Aristaeellaceae > RUG756. Next base: position 4,469 of record CACZOZ010000354.1, on the reverse strand, counting down.
CTCCCTTCCTCCCCCGCGTGGCGCGTCGATCCCTTACTCCTCGTCCTCAGGGAGCTCCGCGTTGTGATAGACCTCGTTGACGTCGTCATCGTCGTCCAGCATGTCCAGAAGCTTCTGCACCCGCTCCACGAGCTCGGCGTCCGCCAGGGCCACGGTGTTCTGCGGGATCATCTGCAGGCCCGCGGACAGGAAGTCGTAGCCGGCCTGTTCCATCTTCTCACGCACGGCGGAATAATCCCCGGGGGCGGTGATGATCTCGAACACGTCATCGTCGCTCTTCATGTCCTCGGCGCCGGCGTCCAGGGCGGTCATCATCATCTCGTCCTCGTCCATGCCGGGCTGCCGCTCGATCACGATGACGCCCTTATGATCGAACATATAGGCCACCGAACCGGTGGTGCCCATGGATCCGCCGTATTTGTCGAAAATGTGGCGGACTTCGCTGGCGGTCCTGTTGCGGTTGTCGGTAACGATCTCCACCATCACGGCCACGCCGCCGGGGGCGTACCCTTCATAGGTGAGCTCTTCGTACTCGATGCCGCTGCCCTCGCCGCTGGCCTTCTTGATGCTGCGCTGGATATTGTCATTGGGCATGTTGTTCGCCTTGCATTTGGCGATCACGTCCCTGAGCTTGCCGTTGACTTCGGGGTTGGGGCCGCCGTCATGGACCGCCATCGCGATCTCACGGCCCAGCTTGGTGAAGATCTTGCCGCGGGCAGCGTCGGTCTTGCCCTTTTTGGCCTGGATATTGTGCCATTTGGAATGTCCTGACATGGTAAAACCTCCCGGTTGGAAAAGAATTGACTGATTATATCACAGCTGCTGCCGCGGCGTCAAATCCTGGGAAGAGACGCGGCCGCCACGCTCTGGCCCACACGGCGGCTGTTCTCGTCCGGGATGTGCAGCTCCATCTTGAGTTCCGGGAACTCCCGGTCCAGGACCTCCCTGGCGGCGTTCAGAAGGATGACGCCGCCCTCTCCGGAGGTGACGCGGCCCATGATGAGCACGTGGTCGATCTGATAGAAGCGGGCGTAATAGGCCAGGGAGTAGCCGAAGTAGACACCGATGCTCTCATAGATCGCCCGGGCGCCCTCGTGGCCCTGAAGCATCAGGCCCTGCACCACCTTGAGCTTTTCCGCCGGGCTGAGGCTCTCGTCCAGCGCGATGCCGGCGGCGGGAGCCAGCTTGATGACCGCGTCCTGGGAGAAATACTTGACGCCGCAGCCGATGTCGCCGGACCACTCGTCCCGCATGGCGTCGGGATCGAAATCCACGGGCGCGAAAGCCAGCTCGTTGAGGTAGCCCAGGATGCGCATGTCCCTGTCCACGTAGCCGCCGGCCTCACTGGTGCCCATGGCGATGCCCAGCACGTTGCCGGCGTTCAGCTCCATAGCCCCGGCCAGGGCGGTGACGTCGCCGTCATTCTCCACCTGCACGGGGATATCCGGGCCGATCTCCCGGGCCGTATCCAGGTACATGGTCTTGACCCGGCGGTCAAACTCGTCCTTGGGCACCTTCAGGAACAGCGACGCGTTCATGATCCGGTTGTTCACGTACACACCGGCGCTGGAGATGCCGATGGCGTCCACCCGGGGCATATGGGCCGCCGCGGAGCGGAAGGACTCCAGGATGCCGTCGTACTGGTACTGGGGATCGGCGCTGAGCTTGGGGTGCCACACCACTTCCTCGGAGTACACCGCCTCACCGTCGATCACGGCGGACACCTTCCTGTCGCTGCCGCCGGCGTCAAAGCCGATGCGGCACCCGTCCAGATGCCTGCCCACGTCCGAGGGATTGCCCCGGGTCACGGCGATCGCGTCCGGGTCATCGCTCAGGAGGACCTCGAAGGGCCTCTCATACACGTTGGCCATGAAGTCCGCGTCGAACTCACGCGCGCCGCCCGCCCGGTAGGTGTCCGCGATATGGCGGTACACGTCCTGCGCGCCGGCGATGGTGACCTTATAGCCGCCGCGGGACCACAGGAAGGTCTTGACCATGCGCTCCGAAAGGCCCAGGGTCAGCTCCTCCTCCACGCCTTCCGGCAGGAGGGCCATCTCGAACCAGTCGCAGTAGCCCTGGTTGCGCTCCAGGTTCACCACCAGGCGGCGGCAGCCGGAGCCGGCTTTCGCGCGGCGCTCATAGTCCCTCAGAAGGACTTCCAGAGGCTGAAAGCCCCTGTCCAGAGGGGGGATCCTTTTCAATTCCATATTTTCCTCCTTACTTATGCCCGGCGGACGAGCCTGCCGCCGATGTAGACTTGTTTGATATCGATATCCTCATCGAACAGGATGATATCCGCGTCCTTGCCCGCTTTGAGGCTGCCCTTGGAAGCGTCCGCGCGGACGGACCGGGCCGGGCTCAGGGATGCGGCGCGCACCGCCTGCCACATCGGCAGGGAAGCGTGGTCCCTCAGGTTGCGCACGCCCACGTTCATCCTCAGCACGCTCCCGGCGATGGTGCCGTCCTCCAGGGTGCACCGGATGCCCTTCACGAAGAACTTCTGCCCGCCCAGGCCGTACTCCCCGTCCGTCAGGCCGCCGGCCCTCAGGCAGTCCGTGATCAGCACCAGCCGGTCGCCCTTGACGCGGGCCATCACGCCGAAGATCGCCGGGTGGACATGGAAGGTATCGGCGATCAGCTCCGTGTACGCGTCGGTCATCAGGGCCGCGCCCACCACCCCGGGATCCCGGTGCTTGAGGGGCGTCATGGCGTTGAAGGTATGGGTGAAATGATCCGCGCCCAGGTGCACCGCCTCAAGGGCCGTTTGAAGATCCGCCGAGGTGTGGCCTACGGACAGGACGATATCGCTCTCCTCCTTGATCCGGCGGGTGAACCGGAACCCCTCGTCCATCTCCGGCGCGTAGGTGAGCAGGCGGATCACATCGGCATGGCGCAGCACTTTATCCGCGTCCGGCCTGAGGACACAGTCTCCGCGCTGGGCGCCCTTCTTTTCGGGATCGATGAAGGGGCCCTCCAGGTGGCATCCCAGGGGCACCGCCCCCGTGTAATCCTCCGAAGCGCTTTCCCGCATCAGGCCCCTGATGGTGTCCAAAGCCTTTTCGATCTCCGGCCAGGGGATCGTCATGGTGGTGGGCAGGAAGGAGGTGACGCCGTTTTCCGTGAGGGCCCCGGCCATTTTCCTGAGCCCCGCCGCGTCCCCGTCGGACGCGTCCTCCCCGGCGAAACCGTGGATGTGCACGTCGATGAACCCCGGGGAGACATACAGCCCCCGCGCGTCGATGACCTCGTCCGCCAAACGCTCAGCCTCGTCCCGGCTGACGATGCCGGCGATCTTCCTCTCGAACAGGAGCGCGCCGTCCATGACCTGCCTGTCCTCCAGGATGATCTTGCCGTTTATGATCGCCTTCATGCTCACACTTCCTTTCGCGAAGCGCCTGACGGGCGCTGCCGCAGCTTCATTATAGCCCAAAGCCACCCCGTTGCAATGGCTGTTTCTCCACCAGATCGGACATGGCTCCGGTCCCTCACCAGGCCGTCATATCCGTGACCTGTACCGCTCCCGTCAGATCGCGCAGGGCGAAGGCGAATGAGTAATCGTCCCCGGGCAGGGGCGCCCATGTAAGTTTGAGCCCCTCCGGGCCCACCGTGACGGCCCGGGCCGGGACTTCCCTTTCGTTCCCCGACGGCCCGTATACCGTGAGCAGGGGCTCCACCGTCATGCCCTCAAGGATCTCGATGCCGCCGCGCACGGGCCGGCCCTCCGCGTCATAGCCCTGGGCGGCGCCCAGGATCAAACCCGTACCGGACGCGCTGCGCTCGGCGATCAGGTACATTTTCATCCCGTCCAGGCGCACGGGGACGGCGTAACGCGCCCCGTCGGGCGTGTCGTACAATCGCTCCGCCCGCACGGGCACCCCGTTCAGAAGGGGCCATTCCCCGTCGAACAACGTGACGATCAGGCCGGATCCCCAGTCGATCAGGGTCTCCCCCGCGGTGCCGAGGCACACCTTTTCCCCGTCAAGGCGGGCAAAGAGCATGCCGTCCGCGCTCGACAGATGGTCCAGATCCTCCCGGGTGAGGCGCAGGGTGAACACGGTGCGCTTTTCGGGCGATACGGAGGCGAAATACTGTTCCGCCGACGCGAGGATCTCTCCGGGGTCCAGGGCTTCGCTGATGCCGGGGACCACATTCGCGTTCGCGGTCTCTTTCCCGTAAAAACCGGGACCGGCCTGGGTGAGCCCGGCCCAGATATCCCCGGGCTGCTCTTTGGCGCTCCCGGCGGATGAACCCGGATGAGCCGTGTTTCCCAGGGGAAGGCCGCTCCAGATGCCGCCGGCAGCGGGCTTCGCGGTGGGCCCGAAGTCCATCTGAGCGCCGTAGCCGCTCCAGATGCCCCCGAAAGCGCCGCTTTCGGCGTTGTGGGCGTCGGGCCTTTCGGCCGCGGCCGTCATGGCGTACATGTTCCCGCCGGCCGCCGCCTTCGTCATGGCCGTTACCAGGGCCGCGCG
>CACZOZ010000353.1:0-2941 GCA_902782865.1 uncultured Eubacteriales bacterium | reverse complement strand
GCCGCTTTCCGTTCGGCCCGGCGCATCCTTTCCCCGCCGGCAAGGCCGATCTCATAGCCGATGCCCGTCAAGCGCAGGTCCGCGCTGTCCTGCCGGATGGACAGCCTGTATTCCGCCCGGCTGGTCATCATCCTGTAGGGCTCATCCGTGCCCTTGGTGGTCAGGTCGTCGATCATCACGCCGATATAGGACGTATCCCGGGTGAAGATCACGGGGGGCTTCTCCAGGATATACCTTGCCGCGTTGATGCCGGCGGCGATCCCCTGAGCGGCCGCCTCCTCATAACCGCTGGTGCCGTTGATCTGTCCCGCGAAATACAGCCCGCCGATGTCCCGGGCACCCAGGGTGTTCTTCAGTGTGAGAGAATCGATGCAGTCGTACTCGATGGCATAGGCGAACCGGGTGATGACGCAGTGTTCCAGGCCCCGGATCGATCGGTACATCGCCCACTGGACATCCTGAGGCATGGAGGTGGACATTCCCTGGATATACCATTCCGGGTGATCCATCCCTTCCGGCTCGATGAACAGCTGGTGACGATCCTTATCGGCAAAGCGGACGATCTTGGTCTCGATCGAAGGACAGTACCGGGCCCCGACGCCGGTGATCGCGCCGGTGAACATGGGGGCACGGTCAAGGTTCTCCCGGATGATCCGGTGGGTCTCCTCGTTGGTCCAGGTCAGGTAGCAGGGCAGCCGATTGACGATCTTCCCGTCGGTAAGATAGGAAAAGGGCCTGGCGGGCTCGTCTCCCAGCTGCACTTCCAGCGCGTCAAAATCGATGGTGCGTCCGTCCACCCGGGCCGGGGTGCCGGTCTTGTACCGCCTCAGATCAAACCCCAGATCCTTTAGACAGCCGGACAGTTCATTGGCGGGCATCAGCCCCTGAGGGCCGCCGTCATGAGCGTCTTCACCGATGATGATCCGGCTTTTCAGGTATACGCCCGTACAGATCACCGCGGCCCGGCAGGGGATCGTCTCCCCTCCCACCAGACGCACGGCGGTCACCGCTCCGTTTTTTGTTTCGACGGCCATGACCTCGCCCTGCCGGATCAAAAGATGCTCCTGGGAAAAGAGCACCCGCGTCATGCAGCTCTGGTAAGCGCGTTTATCGGTCTGTGCCCTGAGGGAATGCACGGCCGGCCCTTTTGAAAGGTTGAGCGTCCTGCTCTGCAGGGTGACCTGATCGGCCGTGAGGCCCATCTGCCCGCCCAGAGCGTCGATCTCCCGTACCAGCTGTCCCTTTCCCGTGCCGCCGACAGACGGATTGCAGGGCATCAGGGCGATGCTTTCGATATTGAGCGTCATGAGCAGTGTCTCAAGCCCCAGGCGCGCGCATGCCAGCGCGGCCTCGCAGCCCGCGTGCCCGGCGCCGACGACCACCACGTCAAATCCTGACATTCATTCCCTCCTGACCCTTCCTGTACGGGTCCAGCGCCAGCGCATGTTCCACGGCCAAAGTGATCTCCCGGTCCATTTCATCCTCCGGCATCACGCTTCCGCCGCCCAGCCTGAGGCGCATAAAAAACTCGATCGTCCCCTTGTTGCCCGTGACCGGGCTGTAGGTGATCCCTCCGCAGCATGCCCCGTCGGATTGAAAATGCGCGCCGAGATCCTTCAGGATGGGCCGGTACGCGTCCGGGGCGATGATGCCGGTGCGCCGGGCGACAGGATCGTCGATCTCGAACAGGGGTTTCACAAGGCACACCAAATCTCCCTCATCATGGAGGATCGCCCTGAAATAGGGCACGGCTTTTTTAAGGGACAGATAGCTCACGTCGATGGAGCCCACCTCGGGCCTGGGATCCAGGGCGGTCAGTTCCGGCTTTGAGATATTCGTCCTCTCCAGGTTGACGACCCGCCTGTCCTGCCTGAGAGATCCCGCCAGCTGACCGTATCCCACATCCACGGCATAGACCAGGCGCGCCCCTTTCTTTAAAAGGCAGTCGGTAAAGCCGCCGGTGGAAGCCCCCGCGTCGACGCACACCTTACCCTCCACCGATACGTCGAGAGCTTTCAGGGCGTGTTCGAGCTTCAGCCCGCCTTTGCCGCTGTAGGGAGGAGATACCACAGTGACGGTGCAGTCACCGGGCACTTTGACGTTTTTTGTCACTTTCGTCCCGTCCACCAGGATCTGGCCGGCCATCAGATACGCTTCCGCTTCCCGGACCGTGTCGAAAAAGCCGTCGTCGATGAGTTTCTGTATCAGCTGGATCTTCGCCATGAACACCTCTCAAAATGGACAGGGAGAAGTGAAAAACATTCTCTCGCGCGTGACCGGATGGGTGAATGACAGGGAAAAAGCGTGAAGCATCAGCCTGGAGGCTCTGTTCAAAGTCCCTTTCCCGTAGATGGGGTCGCCCAGGACCGGATGGCCGATCGACTGCATGTGGACACGGATCTGATGGGTCCTGCCGGTCAGGATATGCACGTCCAGGAAGCTGTCATGCCCCCGCTCCCCGATCACGGTCCACTCCGTGACCGCCTCTTTACCCATGGGATCCACGGCCATCTTCTTCCGGTCCGTCTTCGAGCGGGCGATCGGTTTGTCGATCACGCCCGACATCTGGGGCATTTTCCCCTGCACCACGGCCCGGTAGTGCTTTTCGATCTTCCTTTCGGCCAGCTGCTCAGCCAGGAAAACATGGGCCGCGTCGTTTTTGGCCACGAGCATCACGCCGCTGGTATCCTTGTCCAGACGGTGGACGATGCCGGGCCGCATCTCACCCCCGATGCCCGACAGGCCGGACAGATGGAACAACAGGGAATTGACCAGGGTGTGGTCGGGATTCCCGGCCGCGGGATGCACCACCATGCCGGAAGGCTTCACGATCACGGCGAGGCTGTCATCCTCGTACAGGATCTCCAGGGGGATATCCTCCGGTTCGGCGGCACCGGATACGGTCTCCGGCACCAGGATCACGATCCTGTCGCCGATCTGC
>CACZOZ010000352.1:0-5220 GCA_902782865.1 uncultured Eubacteriales bacterium | reverse complement strand
TTAGCTCAGTTGGTAGAGCACCTGACTCTTAATCAGGGTGTCCCGGGTTCGAGTCCCTGATGGCGCACCAAACGGGTGAAAGCCCGTACGCGCCATTAGCTCAGTTGGTAGAGCACCTGACTCTTAATCAGGGTGTCCCGGGTTCGAGTCCCTGATGGCGCACCAGAAACCGCCGAAAGGCGGTTTTTTATTTCCTGTTTTTCCGCATCAAAAAGATCCTGCCCTTTTCGGGACAGGATCTTTTTTGTCGTGTCAGTTTTTCCGGAGGGGAAACAGCGGGCGTTCGTAGCTGCGGGTCACCCTGTGGAGCACCTGGATCGCGTCGTGTTCCGAGTGATAACCGTTCTCCAGGAAAACGTTGTGGAGCGACAGCCCCGGATCCGTCCGGCGCATCATGCGCATCAGGCGGGCCTGGGCGTGAGCGGGATCGGCGTCCTCCGCGTACAGGTACAGGCTGCTCTGATCCTCCGTTCCGTCCTGCGGGCGGATGGCGGCGCGCAGCTTCTCCTGGGCGAGAATTGGTCTCAGGAGGCGCTCCAGGCTCAGGGCATGTTCGCTCCCCGTGACGATCTTGATATACACCACCTCGTTCAGGTCGAACCGATCGTCATCCAGGTAAAGGCGGTAGGGGGAACGTCTCAAATGTTCATACACCTTCTGCTCGCTTTGGGTGAGAGCACCGTGATGATAGATGCAGTTCCTGTCCTTGTGGATCGTATAAATGAAATAGCTCACGCCCATCCCGTCCAGGCGCTTCATCAGCCAGCGGGTGGATTCGGGCGCGATCGGGACGCTGGACAGGTAGGTATTGTTCCCGGCATCGTAAACGGCCGCGCCGTCCATGACGATCATGGGCATCGTCCATTTGATGCCGTTCAGCTGGGACATCAGGAAGGCGGGGGCATGCTCCGATATCAGGCAGATCTTGGCGCCGTTGTTGTACAGGCTGGTCAGATGATAAAGCACCGTGGGGGAGATCTGGGACAGCTGATCGGGCACCAGGTCCTTCGTGCGCACGAAGAAGACCCGCTCGGTTTGGAATTTGCGGGGCATGCGCAGCACGTTCACGGCGATGGCGACCATTGTACCCACGATCACGTCCAGGATCCGGTGGAACGCCTGCAGAAGGGGCTCCTCGATATCGGGATAAGCGATCACCACGCAGATGAACACGATGGCGGCCAGGCTGGAAGTGTCCGGCATGCGCAGGAACACAGCGCTGTACAGGGACACGACGATCCCCACGCCCATCAGCACGTAAAGCACCGGCAGATCCCTGCCGATGGCGGGAAAGAATGAAATGAAGGTCAGGAACAGCAGTCCCCAGAACGCGCCGATCAGGGTGCCGGCGATCCGGTTCAGGGAATACTCCCGGGTATCGTGCACATAGGGCTGCATACAGATGATGGCGGTGATCGCCGCTTCGGCGGACATATCCTGGCCCCGGTAGCCGCGGAGCGCGTAAAACATCAGGCACAGTGTGACGGCCACGCCGGTCTTGATGATGCGCTGCCCGACGGGCGGGAAATATAAGCGGTGTTGTTTTTTTTCTTTCATGAACATTGCTCCTCCGGGCGTGTAAAAAGCCCGGCGGCCATCATATCAGATTTCGGCCTGAAATACAATCAAAAAAACCCGCCGGTCACAAGCCGGCGGGCGGGGTGAAAAGCTTTACTGCTTCGCGCCGCATTCGGGGCAGAACTTGGCGTCGCGGGGGATCCTGCTGCCGCATTCGGTGCAGAACTTCGTGTCACCGGCCGGGACGGGAGCGGGAGCGGGGGAGGCAGGCGCCTGAGTGCTCTGCTGCATGGCCTGGCTGAACACCGCGGCAGCGCCGAAACCGGCGCCCAGTCCGGCAGCGCCGTTCTGGTTCTGGGCGGCGTCACGGATCGCTTCGGCGGCCTGGTACTGGGTGTACTTGTTGAGGTCACCCACCACGCCCATGGAAGTGCGGCGGTCCATCGCCTTTTCCACTTCCTCGGGCAGGGAGATGTTTTCGATGACGAAGGAATCCATCTTCAGGCCCAGGGGCATGAATTTCGGGTTGAGAACGCCCAGGGCATACTGGCCCAGTTCGTCGTAATTGGCGGCCAGGTCCAGCGCGGGGATCTTGCTCTGAGCCACGATATCGCTCAGGCTGGAGGCGATGGTGCGCTTGAGATGCTCGGTCACGCCGCTCACGGTAAAGTAGGCGTTGGTGCCGAATACCTGCTTGAGGAACACCACCGGGTCACTCACGGAGAAGGAATAGATGCCGTGAGCGCGCAGACGGACCATGCCGAATTCGTTGTCCCGCATCATCACGGGATTGCTGGTCCCCCAGCGCTGGTTGAGGAACTGCTTGGTGTTGACGAAATAGACTTCCGCCTTGAAGGGGGAATTGAAGCCGTATTTCCAGCTCTTGAGCATGGTCAGGATGGGCATGTTCTGGGTGGAAAGGGTGTAGCGGCCCGGGCCGAAGACGTCGGCCAGCTGGCCTTCGTTGACCATGACAGCCACCTGGCTCTCACGAACGATCAGCTGGGCACCCATCATGATCTCGTTGCCCTCTTTGTTGAAGCGATACACCATGGTATCGGAAGTGGCGTCGGTCCATTCGATCACGTCGATGAACTGGCCTGTGAGTTTTGAAAAGATACCCATTTGTTTTCCTCCTTGATGTTGATCATTCCGTAAAGGCTCGAAGCGAGGGGATCAGCCCTCCCTGGACGATATTGATGTCCAGGTTAAGGTATTCCTTGATGGTGTGGAGGCAGTCCTCCACGTGTTCGTCGGCCCTTTGCCTGAAATCATCCGTGTCCTGATCGATGCCGCCCTGGGGGATCGCCGCTACGCGGATGTGACGGGGCGTGAGCACGGCCACATCATAATAGATGCGGTCCACATACCGGCCGAAGAAATTGTTCCTCAGGGCGCGCTCCAGGCGGTCCATGGCGTTCTGATGCTCGGAGATATACACATCGCCCTGGGGCATGTCCATCTCATAGACCATACAGGGTCTGGTAGCGCTCAGGTGGGACCTGATCAGCTTCAGCTGACGCTCCACCACGGAAAAATCCTCCACCTCGCCGCACAGCAGACGGTGCATCAGTTCATCGCGCATCATCGTCCGCATCATGTCGTCGTTATAGGGGGCATCCGTCATGTTGGAGTGGATCTGATTGAGTACGGCAGCGGTCTCCTTGAGGTAGAGCATCTGCTTGTCCGGATCGCTGCACACGGTGAATACAGGCAGACTGGGCCGCTCAAAATGCAGGTAATTGGAGAGCGTGGCAGCATCCTGCCCCTCGAGATAGAACCCCACGGCGTCGATCGCCCTGGAACTGAGCAGCCTGACAGCGTCATCGGCGCGGACAGCAAACAGTGGCTTTGAAAAGCCGATGGCGTTCAGGCTGATGGTCTCGAACAGGGAGCGGATCTCAGGATTGCCGGTCGCGAGCAGAAGTTTGTACATCGAGAACCTCCTTCATCCTGTGCGCCGACATTATACAGCATTTCATAAAAAAGCACAATTATTTTTATGCATTTTTTTGGTTCTGTTCCCGCCGTCTCAGGCCCCTCCGGCGCTGTGCCGCGCGGCGGGTCCGTGCGGTTCAGTCCGCTTTGTGAGCGCCGTAAAAAAGGGCGATGAGCCGGTTGAAATGAGCGCTGATCATGACACGGTGCAGGAACACCGCCGCGTGCTGCAGCGGGGAAGCGATGCATTTCCTTAAGGGGAGGTGTTTTTTCCGCAGGACCCTGACCAGCTTTTCGCCGAGCTTTTTCGGATCGCTTCCGTTCTCCTCGTCATGGCGGATGCTCTTGATCGTGCGCTCATAGGGCCCGCGGTAGGGGTTGTTTTCATCCATGCCCTCTCCATGGGCGCGGTAAGCGTTGGAGCCGCCCCGGTGGTCGCCGGGCTCCACCAGCATCACCTCGATCCCGAAGGGCCTTACCTCGGCCGCCAGGCTCTCGCAGAAACCTTCCAGGGCATGCTTGCTCGCCGTGTAGATCCCCTGGTAGGGGATGCCCAGCACGCCGTTGATGGAGGAGAAGCACACGATCCGTCCGTGGCCTCTTTCGCGCATCAGGGGGAGCGCCGCCTGGATCAAAAGCACCTGGCCGAGAAAGTTGGTCTCCAGCACTTTCCTCATTTCGTCTACGGTGTAGTATTCGCAGGCGCCCAGATTGAGGATGCCCGCGCAGCCGATCAGGATGTCCGGCGCGCCGGCCGCGGCCTCCGCTTCCCGGGCAAAAGCTGTTACGGAATTCGGATCCGTCACGTCCAGATACCTTTTCGCGCCCACGGGGGTATCCTCTTCCGGTCTTGAAAAGGATCTGGCGCCGGATACCACCCGGTGGCCGGCCGCGTGAAAGGCTTCCGCCGTGAAGCGTCCCAGTCCGCTGGAGGCGCCGCTGATCCATACTGAGCATTTTCCGCCGTAATCGAACATGTTCCCGTCCTTTCTGTCCCCTTATTTTTCCAGGGGATCGCCGGAACACCGGTCCGTCTGGGTCCAGGTCACCACATCCTGCCCGTTTCTGCGCAGGGTATAACTGCCGCCGGTCACGATGCTGTCGCAGCTGAGCCACAGGGAAACGCGATCCGCGGCGAGGGCAAAGGTCATCATTTCATTCCCGTTCCCGTCCATGAGAACGTAAGCGCCCGCCGGGTAAAGGCCCCCGTTTGATATATAGGTGTTCACGCTGCCTTCCCCGGGCACGGCACAGATCCCGCCGAAGGCCGCGACAGCGCCTCCGGTCACGGTGACCGCCCCTTTCGCGTCCATGGAACCCGCCGTCACATCGGCCCCGGCACCGGTCCTGATCAGCGTGTATCCGCCGGTGATCGTGATGTCCCCGTTGGAATCCACCGCGTCGGTATCGCCGCCCGGTGTCGTCACATCCACGGTGCCGCCGGAGATCATGATCAGGGGCGTATCGGCGCCGGCGCAGGCGTTGATCCCGTCGTCCCGGGCGCTGATGGATACGCTGCCGCCTTCGATCAGGATCCTGTTGGCCTCCAGCCCTTCATGCGCCTCCGTGACGCGGACGGTCCCACCGGCTATCGTCAGGGTACCGTCGGCGTGGATGGCGTCATCCGCCGCGCTGATGGTGACGGCGCCTCCGGTGACAGCGATGTCACCGGCGCCTGTCGTGCCGTTCTCAAGGGCCGTGCCGCGGGAAGCGTGGATGCCGTCGTCCGCGGCGGAGATGCTGACCCGGCCGCTCCCGACGGTG